>NZ_LWHG01000002.1 GCF_001625445.1 Haladaptatus sp. R4
CGAACCACCCGTACACCTCGGTGCTGCGCTGGGCGACGCCGGATTTGGGCATGGACATGTCGGTGACGGGCGACTTCCCGATGCGGAAAATCGACATTCCGGACCCGGTGAACCCGCCGAGCGGGTGCCGGTTCCACACGCGGTGCCCGGAAGCGCGTGAGGTGTGCACGCGTGAGACGCCAGAACCGATGGACGTCGGCGACGCGTCGGTCTGCGCCTGCTTCCGCGTCGAGGAGAACCACGAGTACTGGAACAGTCCACCAATCGAAGACCCCCAGGAGGGCGATATCGACGTGGATGGAAGTCAAGGGACGTCCAACGCCGATTGAGTTCGTGGATTCGAATCGACGGAGTTGATTTTTGGAAAGTTGGAACGACTACACGAGCGATGATCGGGTGGCGATCAATATAGCGACATAGAATTTATCAGTGCCGGATCGGACGGAGAGTTTCGGCGAATCGCGAGGAGGCACGTTATTCGGGCTGGGCTTCGGAACGGGCACGGTCGAAGATCGCCTGTCGAATCCACATTCGCTTGTCCCGTTCGGATGGGAACGTCAGGTCCATATCGTCGAGTGCGTCCTGGATGTGGAGATAGAACTCCATCGAGTCCTTGATCGACTCGGAACGGGAGTACGTGGGTTCTTTCGTTCCCAACTCTTCGTCGAAGCGCTCGATGAGGTCGTCGTCTTCTCCGATCCAGATTCCGACGGTATTTCCGGGCATACTGACAGCGACAGACCGGGCAGGAATAAACCTTACAGGTCGGAACGGTGATCACGGTCGTTGCTGCGCTGTCGAGGGGACGGTCAGTAGTGATGACCACGATGCGCCTCGTAGACCGCCCAATAGAGCCGTTCGATGGGGCGGTTGCAGGTCTCCATCGACCGAAGGACTGGGTGCTAACGACCGGCAAGCCGAACAGTGCTGGCTAGGATGATAGCTACTCGGTGACTGGCGACGAATCGATGACCTCGCTCGTCTGCCAGTGTAGCCAAACGCCCTGCAGAACGATCCTAAAAAGAAATATGAATGAGACATATGTCCGAAGGTTTCGAGGAAAATGACAAACGATCCATCTACAAAACATTTATAAATAGTGTCCCCGTTGGACGACCGAACCAACACGAACGACTGCCCCGAAAAAACCCGAAACGGACTGCAAGGCTGCAAGGGAATTCTGCAAGGTCGGTGCATATTGGCCTGCAAGGACGCGCGAAAATCGCAACACGTCGTCGGGGTGGTTGTTGTCCCACAGAGGGAGATTAGTTCGCTTATCACAGAATGTGGGACAGCTTGATATGCCCTGCGTGAGATGAGAAATCATGGTCGAAGAGGGAACCGAACGGACCGTCGTCAAGACACATATTCCAAAATATCAGAAAGAACAGTGGCGATCCGACGCCGACGAACTCGACATGAGCCAGAGCGAATTCGTCAAGGCGATGGTTCAAGCCGGTCGGCGGGGGTTCGAACTCGATCCCGTGGAAGGTACTTCTAGCGACTCAACCCCTAGGGGTGATGACCTCGAAGAGAGGGTGCTCGAAACCCTCGCAGAGGAGGGAAACCTGTCGGGGGGCGAACTAATCGAACAGCTCATGGGGGACTTCGAGGAGCGACTCGACGAAGTGCTCAGCGAACTCCAATCTCGGAACCGTGTTCAGTACAGCGTGCGGCACGGAGGGTACGTGCTAGTCGAGGGAACGGATGGCGGCGAGTAACCCCCCCGATCCGAATCCCGACGACCCGGTTGGGTACTTCCTCCAGGACCTCCTCTACCACGGTAAGAGCGAGCGAACGCGAGACGCCTACGAACGCGTTTTACGACGGTTCGAGGCGTTCATCACCGACCCCGACCGAAACCCGTCGGGTCGGTCGGTCGCCCCAGGGGAGGCGACACAACGTGACTGCATAGCGTGGATTCACACCCTGCGGGGGAAGAACGCGGAGAGCACGATTGCAACCTACGCGGCCTATCTCCACCGGTTTTACGCCTACATGACGCAGGTCGGCGCGTTCGAATCGAATCCGATGGCGCTCGTGGTCGAGGAGATGAACGAGTCCATCGACAAGGACCCGACTCGGCGTGAGATTTCGGTCGTACAAATGCGGGAGTTCGTGGACGGAATCTCCCACCCGTTGGAGCGGGCGGTCGTCTGCACGCTGTTGAAGACGGGAATGCGCGTCGGCGAGGTGAGCAACCTCGACGTGCGGGACGTGAATCTCACCGACGAAGTCGTCCGGTCGGCGTACGACCTCGGGAGACGGCCGCAGCTCAGTGGCCGTCCCGACTCGATCTTTATCGGAGCGGACGCGGTTCGTGGGAACGTCGTGAATGGGGAGGAACGAACCGCTTCGAACAAGCGAAAGCGGGAGACAATCGTCCCCGTGGACGACGAACTCCGAGAGGTGCTCCTTCGGTGGTTGGCGATCCGGCCGGATTCACAGTCACCCGCGGAACCGCTGTTCGTCAGTACGAGTGGCAATTGGGGCGAGCGGCTCACGCCGAAGATGATCCGCAACATCGTGGAACGACACGCCCGCGAAGCCGGATGGTATCGAACCGGCGGCGGTGCGGAAGAGAACGTCACCCCCCACTACTTCCGGCACTTTTTCACCACACACCTCCGCGACCGAACCGGCGACCGCGGTATCGTGAAATACCTCCGCGGCGACGTGGCGAGCGACATCATCGACACCTACACGCACAACTGGGGCGACAGGGTCCGGGAAGTGTACGAGGAGAACATCTACTCGCTACTGTAACCGTCCCCGCTGCCCGATCGAGGTATTTCCGTTCTGCAAACCGCTACTCGACAGTCGATTCGTAGCGATAGAACCCCTTTTACATGATAACACCCCACATGATTTTTCGCAGAGCGGGAGTCTCCTCGGACACATAAATTGTATTTCGCTATATCAAGCGGTCGGGGAGGGGTTTAGGAAAATGGTATCTGTCTATAATTTCTGACGGGCGGAAACAGTGGAACCGATGACGGGAGACGGCGAATGGCGAAAGACGTCTCGAACGCTGCAGCAGGAGTGGTATGAGAAAATATTTGGCAGAAATGATCTGTACTAACCGGTATGGGTAGCGTCATGTTCAAGTCGGCACTGCTGGGGGCCGTTATCGGATTTTGCTGCGGTTTGGTTTTGTTCGGAGTGCTCGGAGCGGGTGTCGGTTTCCTGTTCGGTGGCGTCATCGGCGTTCTGTTCGGGTCGTTACTGCTGAAGCCGATAGAGGATGTGAATCGCAAAATCGTGGAGTTAGAACGACGGGTCGAACGGTTAGAGGGCGAATAGGAGTGGAATCGACGGAGAATCGATGGGGGGTCTTATTCACGCCGGATTTCGGCGCGTTGTCCCTTCTCTATCGGCGCACCGACCGTGTTCCCCCACTCCACCCACGACCCGTAGTAGTTACGGACGGTCTCGTAGCCGAGCAGTTCGTGCAGCACGAACCACGTCAGCGCGGAGCGTTCGCCGATCCGACAGTACGTGATGATCTCGTCCATGCTCTCGATACCCGCGTCATCGTAGATTTCGCGGAGTTCGTCCGCCGATCTGAATCGCCCCTCGCCATCGACGACTTGGCTCCACGGGACGTTGACCGCCCCGGGAATGTGGCCGCCGCGCTGGACGCCCTCGTTCCAACCGGGCGGCGCGAGGATTTCGCCGCGGTATTCCTCCGGCGTTCGAACGTCGACGAGCGACGCTTCGCGTTCGATCGCGTCCATAACGTCGGGTTGGTCGGCGCGAATGGATCGGTTCGGCGCGGTTACGTGATACGACCGTTCCGGGAACTGGGGTATCTCGTCGGTGAGGGGTGCATCCTGGTCCACCCACCGGTCACGTCCACCGTTCAGCAACCGCACGTCCTCGTGCCCGTAGTAAGTGAGAAGCCAGTAGGCGTGGGCGGCGAACCAGTTCATCATGTCCCCGTACAGGACGACGGTCGATTCCTCGGAGATACCGAGACTCCCGAGTAGTTCCTCAAAGGCCGCTTTTGTCGGCACGTCGAACCTGGTCGAGTCCTGGAGTTGGGTTTTCCAATCGATCTTCAGCGCCCCTGGGATATGCCCCTCGTCGTAGTTGTTCGGGTCGATATCGACTTCCACCAACCGAAAGGAGGGATCGTCGCGCTGGAAGTCGTCGAGTCGGTCGACCACCCACCCGACGGAGACCAGCGCGTTGGTGGCATCGTTTGTCATTGTGGAACGTTACACCGGGAGCCGCATTAATCCCATGTTGCCGATAGATGAGGATTCATTCGAGCCACCTGTCGGCTTCGTCGCCACCGGCGTAGCGACGAACGAGTTGGGCTTCGGCCTGTCGAAGGCGATAGGAGAGCGTCGAGCGGGGGATTTCGAGGTCATCGGCGATTTCGTCGAGCGTCGCCGCGCGCGGTCGCTCGTAGTAGCCCGCTTCGAGCGAGGCGCGGAGTGCGACTTCCTGTTCCTCGGGGAGCGAGACGGTGAACGAATCCTGTCGCCAGCCACTCGCATCGCGGAGGTGTCCCATTCGAAACGAGAGACCGGGACCGAGTCGCGCCCCGAGGTCGTCGTAGAAGACGCCGATGTTCCGGTCCGAGCGCATCAAAATCCGCCACCAGTGGGTCGATTCGCGGCGGCGGGTCTCGAATATCAACCCCGCCGGGAGGTGTTTCCCCGCGAGGGTGTGAACGGACTCACAGCCCCGAATGTCCGTCAGATACGTGTAGAGGACGAGTTCGTTCGAGGAGCGTTCGAGCACGTCGTGATAGCGCGTCGCGTCACACCGTTGTGCGGTTATCGACTCGCCACAACACGCGTCGTCGAATCGAACCGCTTCGATCCGGTCGAGCGCGGACTGTGGCCCGGAAATGCGTTCGATTCGCCAGAACCGGTCTTCGGTCACGAATCCATCGAGCGAGTGTGCAACGACGGTCGGATGGTCGATGAAGACATCCATGATCGGGTCCGCACCCGGTTCGTATTCGATGGCAAACGTGAACTCCCGCATCTACGTCGAGGCAACTCCCGCGCGAGCAAAAAGACTGCCGTTGGCGATTTCAGAACAGCACCTGTACGACGAACAACATAGCCGTGGCGACGACGAGCAGGGCGAAGAAAACGACGAGTATCGGTTTGTACCCCGTCGAGCGGAGTTCGTCGAGCCGCGTTTCAAGCCCGAGACCGGCGAACGCGAGCAGGAACGCCCAATCGGACGCGTTCGAAAGCGACGTGATCTGCTGGCCGGAGAGGAATCCGAGATTCGCGACGAGGAGGACGGCCAGAAATCCGAAGACGAATTTCGGGAACGTTTGCCAGAGGAACCGCCAGCCTCCGGGGACGTCGCCGTCGTTCGAGTCCGAAGCGTCGCCCGTCCGGCGAGCGTAGTACACCGCGTACGCGATGGCGGCGAGTCCGATCATCGAGTTGCGAGTGAGTTTCACCAGCAGTGCCCACTGGCCCGCGGTCTGCGAGAACGAGAACCCGGCGGCGGTTACCGGTCCCGTGCTGAACATGGTCAGCCCCGCCCAGATGCCGAAGACGGTACTCGAAAGGCCGAGTGCGTGACCGACGGCCGGATAGACGAAGAGCGTCGTCGAATCGAACAGCAGGACCGTCGCGGCCGCGTAGGCGATGTGGTTCTCATCGACGCGGATGCTCTCCGCGATGGCGACGACGGCTGACACCCCGCAGATACCGGAGCCAGCGGCCAGCAACGATCCGGTCTCCTCGTGAATCGAGAAGACGAGGCGTGCGAGCAGTTCGACGAGGAGAACCGTCGTCGTGACGGTGGCGACGACGAGCAGGAGGATGGTGGGTCCGGCGGCGACGACGCGGTCGAGCGCGACGCTCGCACCCATGACGACGATACCCGCTTCGAGCCAAACCTTGTGCGTCTCGACGCCGGGACGCGCCCAGTCCGGAACGCCGTACGTGTTACCGACGAGGAGACCGATGAGAATCGTGACGATGAGATAGTTGACGCCGGGAACGACGGACGTGAAAGCCCGGGCGAGGAGTCCGATGGTGAGGAGGGCGATGATTCCGGGAACGACAGTTCGTTTCATGGGTTACCACGGAATGGTGATGCCGAACGAGACGATGACGACGACTGAAAGACCGACACAAACCGCCTGCCAGTCGTTTTCGAGTTCGGTCCACCAGCGCCGGGCGCGTTCGGAGATACTATCGCTCACTGTGGAAGATAGTCGGCACGGAATCCAGATACGAATTTGGTTGGCGCACGCCAAGGTTGGCACACGCCAACTGTCGAATCACCCTCTAAGTGATTCGACGGGGGGGTCGTTCGCCGCTTTCCACGCGGGGTATAGACCACTCAGAACGCTCGCTACGACCGCGAATCCGAAGCCGTAAACGAGGTACTGGGAACTCTCCCACCCGAACACCTGAACCGGATCACCGGCGAGTAGTTGGAACAGCAACAGTCCAACGGCGAGAGAGACACCGGCACCGACGACTCCGCCGATACCGCCGAGGAACGCCGCTTCAGCGAGGATCATTCGAAGCACTTCCCCGCGGCGAATACCGACGGCTCGAAGCACCCCGATCTCCCCTCGACGTTCGATGATGCTCATGAGCATGACGTTCAGTATCGAGATGCTTGCGACGATCAGCGAGATGGAACCGACCCCGAGCAGTGCAAGGCTCAGCGTATCCAGAAACGAACTGATTCCGTCCTGAACGTCCATGGAGGAGCTGACCCGCAACACCTGCTCGTCTTCGGTATTGAACTGTGAGTCCAGCGCGTTCGCTATTTCGGTGGACTCATCGCCGTTCTCGGCGACGATAGTGACCGAGTCGTAGTTTCGTTGATCAGAAAGGGCCGAAATCGGCAACACGAGTTCACCCTGTCCGCCGAAGAACCCCTGCTGGTCGGACGCGATGAATCCTCGGATTCGATACTGTCGCCCATCGTACTCGACGGGATCGCCGATTTCGAGACCGAGTTGGGTGGCCGTGGTCTCGCTCAGCAACGCCCCCGATCGGAGGCGCTCCGGCGACTCCCCCTCGGAGACGTTGTACAGAACGCTCGCCTGTGTCACGCCGGTCACGCTGACACGGGCCCCCTGACCGCTCCGGGAAGTGAGTCGCGTCTGGTTGGATTTCTGGGGAACCACGTCGACATCGGCGGCGATTCCCTGAATCCGGGAGAGTTGATCGTCCGTTATCCCATCGGTGGTGATATCCTGTCCAGGCGAAACCGTAACCTCGTTCGCCAAACTACCCAAATCCGACTGTGCTTGCTGTTGGAGTGCCACGCTCGCCATCCCGAGCGACGCGATCGCGACCACGCCGATTATAATGCCGAGGGCAGCTAACCCAGTTCTGACCCGATTGCGGCCGAGGCTGCGCCACGCCATCTGCATGCTGGGAACTCGCCACAGGACGTCGGCGAGGGACATCATTGAATCTCCCCGTCGACGAGACGCACCACGCGATCGGAATACTCGACCAATTGCTCGTCGTGCGTCACGGACACGATCGCGATGTTTTCGTCCTCCTTGAGGCGGGTCAGTTCGTCGAGTATCGTCCGTCCCGTGTCCTGATCCAGATTGCCGGTCGGTTCGTCCGCGAGGACGATCTCAGGTTCGTTGATGAGCGCGCGAGCGATGGCGACACGTTGGCGCTGTCCACCGGATAGCTGGTCGGGCGTGTGTTTGAGTCGCTCTTCGAGGCCCACGCGTTGGAGGAGATCGACGGCGCGGTCCCGCCGGTCGATCGACGTGTCCCACATCGAGGGGAGTTCGACGTTTTCGACCGCGGTGAGCATCGGCAGGAGATGGAAGTCCTGAAACACGAATCCGATACCCGACCTTCGTTCCTCCGTGAGTTCGTCCTCGGAGAAGTCGGTCACGTCCCGACCGTCGAGCGTAATCGTCCCCTCCGTCGCTGTGTCGAGCAACCCAATCATGTTTAGCATCGTGCTCTTTCCGGATCCGGAGGGTCCGATCACGGTGACCATCTCTCCTCGGTCAGCGTGGAAATCGACCCCTTTCAGCGCTTCGACGAACTCCTCACCGTTCCGATACCGTTTCACCACATCGAGAAGTTCGATGACACTCATGGATTTCGCCATCGGTACGTCGCATATC
Source organism: Haladaptatus sp. R4 (assembly GCF_001625445.1). Lineage (NCBI taxonomy): Archaea > Methanobacteriati > Methanobacteriota > Halobacteria > Halobacteriales > Haladaptataceae > Haladaptatus > Haladaptatus sp. R4. The sequence continues at coordinate 8,105 of NZ_LWHG01000002.1, forward strand.
CGATCGCACCGATGATCGCCAGCAGGAGGACGATCCCGATTTCCGTCAACGGGAGTCCACTGAGCAGGCCCGTCGGTAGTATTCCACCGGAGTTACCCGGTCCCTCGAATCCGCCTCGTCCACCGGGTCCGCTGGCGGATGCCTGTCCGTTGCCGTCGGCGCCCGCCTGGGCGACCCCACCCGGTGCAGTCGAGTTGGTCGATTCGAGTGCAACGCGTTGCGTTTTCGTCACTCGTTTCCCGTTGACGATGTACGTGATGTCGATCGGAATCGACGACGCCTCCTGTTGGGTCCGTGCGGTGAGTTCGAACGTCGCGAATTCGCTCCCCTCGATGGCACCGACGAAGTACTCGCCGGACGAGGCGGTGGAACTCACGCCGCCCGTGGTGTTCACGCTCAGCAACACCGACTTCGTGTCCGTGCTGCCGATGTTCGCGGCGTCCCCTTGCAGCGTTACCGTCGTTCCGGTTTGCGTGATATCGACGCCGGTAAGATAGATCTCACCGGGGACTTCCGACCGGTCGTTTATCGTCGTCGAATGGTCGGAACCTGCCGCGGTGTACGTCGCCGTGTACGTGATCGTCCCGGCGACCGAGTCCGTGTCGTCGAACGTCGCCGAACTACTCGCGTCCGGTTCGACGTCGGCTACTTTCTTGCGAGCGATCACCTCACCGTCCGCGGTCGCCGTTATTTGGACGTCGGAGAGGAGTGTGTTTCCGAAGTTCGTCAGTTCTACCGTGGTGACGCTCGATCCGTCGCTCGAAGAGCTACTGGCGGCGAGATCCGCTTTGACGACCGGTTCTTCGACGTTCACATCGATCGATTTCGTGACCGTTCGCGTCATCCCCTCGTCGTTCGTGTACGTCACTTCGGCGGTGAGCGTTCGTGTCCCCACCTCGTCAAACGTGACGTCGTACTGGAACGTGTGTTCGGAGCCTGACGCGATGGAGCCCTTGATCCGCTCGGGGGATTCGACGGTTCCGCTCCCGGTGAGATTTAGCTGAACGCCGGATATCTTCCCGGTATAACCGTTTGCTACCGTGACGTTAACCGGGGTTTGGCTATCGGCCGCAGCCGTGGTCGTCGAAAGGGAGAGTAGTGCCTCGTTTGGCTTCTCGACAGTAACGGACACCGGATATTCGTACGTCTGATACTCACCGTCCTCGTCCTGAACGACGACGTAAACGGTCAGCTTCTTGTTCCCGGTGTCCGAGAAGGTGATGGACATCGGAACGGTCAGGGAGTTTCCGGGAGATATCGTGCCGACGTTCTCTACCCGCTCTTGCTCTTTCGCCGTTTCGGAGGTGCGTACGTAGATGTCCGTGATATCGATTGCCCCGTTGCTTCCTTCCAGATTCGAAATCGTAGTTTCGACGGTGACGCTTTCACCGGGCGCCGGGTCGCTCGGTGTCACGGTGACCGACGAGATCTGTACCGAGGGTTGAGCCGCACCGGCCGTCGTGACGGCCACACCGGAACAGGAGAGTAGCACGACTACCGTGACGAGTAGCGTGGGTACGCGAGAACGGGTCACGCACGAACACATCCGGTACGGTCGGTAACGTCGTTCGTCGCTCGATTCGGCTCCCAACGAATTCGATCGTGAAACGTCCGTTGTGCGGTGTCGGTCGTTTGAAATCGGTTTCTCACATCGGATCGGTGGCAATCGAGTGTTAAATCAAATTTCCGAGATTAAACAGCCATTCCGCATAAGAAAGGCACAAATTCATTCCAATTTTGGTAGTACCAATCATCATATACTTGTCTCGAATGGGTCGTCTATTGACCCGAAATTCCACTCGACAAACCGCGATTCCGAGAACGAAAATTACTGCTATCTCTTCTACATGATATTTAATGTCGGCAGTTCGAAATCGCGCCTCAGATCCGTCTTGCAACCGTTATAAAAATAACCAGACATTATCGGGCCGGTGATCCGTCGATTCTGTAGTACCACGGTCGGAAGGACGCGGTGAGTCGATGGAAAAAGGACGACGAGCGCGGTGGTCTATCGCTGGTCACTCCGGATCCCGTTCGATGTACCACGTCGTCCCGCCGCTGTATCCCCATTTGGTGATGGAAAAGTCGGACCCCGTCTCTCGGAATTGGCGAAGCATCGCGCCGATCTCCTTCGCGGACAGATCGATGTCAACCGCGATCTTCCTGCTCTTGAAATAGTGGCCGCCGTCCGCGACCTCTCGCCGAAGATATGATTCTAGCATATCGCGCTTCGCGCTGGCACCTTGTTGGGTGTCGGATCGTGCTCCCATGGAAGGGGAAAATACGCGAGCGGTCATCAGGGATTTCCGAGATTCCGTACTAGTTCTCCGGAAATCAGGCACAAATTCGCCCAAATTTATGCGCCCGCCGTTCTCGCACCGATGAGTGCTGAGTGGACCGACGATCCCATGTGGGATTATTGATCAATCTCCGTATTAAATACAACCATCGCGACGATAGCCCGGTGACGTCCCGTGGCCGACGAAACCGATTATGGGCGCTCGGCCCGCCGGAAACCATCGACCGGTTCGAGTTCCGTCCGCTTGCGTCCCGTTCGAAACCGCTCCGTGTGGAGGATATCGATTCCCTTCTCCGCACCCTCCGGGAACGGCCACCGCTGACTGGCGTTTCCGATTCCGTCGTACGACATTCCGCCGTAGAGCGGGTTGAGGCGCGTGAGTTCGTCGAACACCGCTTCCGGGGAGTCGTATTCGAATCGGACGTCGGTCAGTCGGTTTCCGATTTCGGCGATGATGTCGCGGTCGCGCCGCACGCCGTCGGGCGGCGTCCGCAGCGGATGCCGTCGTTGCACCTGACGGTCGAGATTGGTGACGGTTCCTCCTTTCTCGGCCCAGAGGGTCGCCGGAAGCACGACGTCGGCATGTTCCACCGTCTCGGTCGGGAAGACTTCCTGCACGAGCAGGAAGTCGAGCGAGGCGAGCGACCGAGCGACGGCCTGCGTGTCCCGCTTCTCGACGGCGGGATTTTCGCCGATGACGTACGCGCCGCGAATCGATTCGCCGAAGGCACGAACCGCGTCGAGTTCCGAGATTCCGGGCGTGGTCGGGAGTTCGGTCCCCCAAACCGCCTCGACGTTCGCTCGTGCATCGTCGTCGGAAATCGGTCGAAAACCGGGGAGCGTCCACGGGCGACAACCGACGTCGTTCGCACCCTGTTCGTTGGTCAGTCCCCTGAGAAGGTTCATTCCGGTTCCCGGTTTCCCGAGGTTGCCCGTCACGAGGAGCAGATCGATGAGCGCGTCCGGTATCGCGGTTCCTCGATGGTCGTCCGCCTCGGCACCAGTCCCGCGACGATGACGGCCGCGCGGTCGGCACCGGCGAACTCGTGCGCGACGCGGCGGACCGTTTCAGCCTCGACGCCGGTTCGTTCGACGGCGGCGGCGAGGTCCAACCGTTCCATCGACCGAGCGAAGGCGTCGAAGTCAGTCGTCCGCTCGGCGATGAACTCCCCGTCCTCCAATCCCATTTCGAGCACCTGGGCGACCACTGCGTTCACGAACACGGCGTCGGTTCCGAGGTCCGGAGCGACGTGAACGTCCGCGATTCGCGTGGTTTCGTTGGCCTGCGGATCGACGTGCATCAGCAGTGCGCCGTCGTTGACCGTCGGCCGAATGTAGGAATTGAAGGCGATGGGCTGTTGTGCGGCCGGGTTCGCGCCGACGACGAGGAACACGTCGGTCTCGGTCAGGTCGTTCAGCGTGTTCGTCATCCCGGGCGAACCGAGTCGCTCGACCATCGCCCTGACCACCGACCCGTGACAGATTCGAGCGCGGTTATCGACGTTGTTGGTCCCGAGGACGCGCGCGAGTTTCTGAAACAGATAGTTCTCCTCGTTCGTGCATCGAGGCGCGCCGAAGAAGGCGAGCGAATTCGGTCCGTGGCGGTCGAGGAGCGTTTCGAACCCGCCCTCGATTCGGGCGAACGCCTCGTCCCACGTCGCGGAGACCAAGTCTCCGTCCTTCCGAATCAGCGGCGTCGTGAGCCTGTTCTCTGCGTCCAACACGTCGAACGCGTGGATGCCGTTCGCACAGAGCCGTCCCTGCGAGTTGACCGGGGCACCCTCACGGCCGACCGCACCGCCGCGTCGCTCGCTGTATCTGACACGGCAACCGACCGAACAGCGCGGACAGACGCTTTCGGCGCCGGGGTGGCCGTCGACTTCCTCGCCCATGCTATCCTTTCGGGACATCTCCCGTAATGACGTTGTAAGCGGCACCCAATCCCGCCAGCGTCACGATGACGAGCAGGGTGAAGAGCGCGTTTGGAACCACCGTTTTCGTCCGAAAGAGGTGGCTCCCGCACGCCGGGCAGGTGAGTCCCGTCGTCTCGAACTGCTCGCCGCAGACGGTGCACTCGTGGACGTCGTGCTGGCGGTCGCTCTCGACGCCGACGACGCCGTTGTCGATACCGAGCGCTCGTTTGATGAGGTAGCTTCGGTTCATACGCTCCCCTTGTGTTCCTCCGAGATGTGGTCGCGGAGTTCGTCCTCGCTGTCGAACGTCTCGTGACAGAACTGACATTCGTGATCGGTCGCGGTTGGGTTGTCTGGCATATTCGTATGGAGGTGATGTGAAACGCCGTCCGGCGTCGGTTATCAGTCGGTTCTACCGCCGTCAGTGGCCGCCCGTTCGGACACGTCGACGTCCGGTTTCGTCTCGGCTGGGGTTATCCGTACGTCCGTGACTTTGAACTCGGGCACGTGAGCCTGGTCGTCGAGGTGCTCTTCGTCGGTGAGTTCGTTCGCGGCACCGCCCTGTCCGAAGTAGTGCATCGGGACGAACACGACGCCTTCGCCGGGTCGCTCGGTGACCTGGGCGAGCGCCGTGATCGATCCCTTCCGGGAGGTCACATCGACGTACTGCGCGTCGGAAACCCCGAGTTCTTCCGCGGTGGCGGGGTTGATTTCCACGAACAGTTCGTCGGTGTACGAGCGGATACCGGCATCCCGGTTCGTCATCGTCCCGGTGTGGTACTGATAGAGGACGCGACCAGTCGTCATCGCCAACGGGAAATCCTCGTCGTCCATGTCGGCTTCGACCGGCCCGGAGACGTGAGTCGGGATCATGTGGGCCTTCCCGTCGGCGGTGTTGAACTCCTCGTCGTAGAGGTAGGGCGTTCCGGGGTGGTCCTCGTCCCAACACGGCCACGGGATGCTCCCCTCCGTTTCGAGGCGTTCGTGCGTGATGCCGCCGTAAATCGGCGTCAGGTCGTTGACCTCGTCCATTATCTCGCTCGGGTTGCGGAATCCCCAATCGTAGCCGAACCGCTCGGCGAGTTCCTGGGTGATGACCCAGTCGGGTTTCGCGTTTCCGGGCGGGTCGATGGCCCGCTTGACGAGTTGGACGTGACGCGTCGAACTCGTGTACGTCCCGTTGGTCTCAAACGGCGAGTTCGCGGGGAGGACGACGTCCGCGTACTTCGCCGTGTCGGTGAGGAAGATGTCTTGAACGGCGAGGAACTCCAGGTTCTCCACGATCTCCTCGGCGTGTGCGACGTTCGGTTCGGAGTACACGACGTTCTCGCCCTCGATGAACATCCCCCGAATCTCGCCGCGGTCGGCGGCGAGGAACTGCTCGGTGATGGTGTAGCCTTCCTCGTCCGGAAGTTCCACGCCGTACGCGTCCTCGAACTTCTCGCGTGCGTCGTCGGTCGTCACCTTCTGATAGCCGGGGAAGTTACCCGGAAGCGGTCCCATGTCGCCACCGCCACCCTGGACGTTGTTCTGTCCGCGGAAGGGAGCGAGTCCGGAGTGTTCGGTGCCGACGTGCCCGGTGACGAGTGCCAGGTTCGCCATCGAGATGACGTTCTCCGTACCGTGACTGTGTTCGGTCAGCCCGAGCGTCCAGCAGAACACACACGAATCCGCGTTCGCCACCGTTTCCGCGGCGCGCTCAAGTTCCTCCGGTGGAACGCCCGTCTTCTCCTCGACGAACTCGGGTGTGAACTTCTCCAGCCCTTCCTTCAGTTCGTCGAAGCCGACGGTTCGCTCCTCGATGAACTCCTCGTCGTGGAGGTCGTTTTCGATGATGTGACGGGTCAATCCGTTGATCCAGACGGTGTCGTAGCCCGGTTGGACGCGCGAGTACTGCGTGGCGAACTGGGCGATTTGGACCTTTCGCGGGTCGAAGACGAACATGTCCGCGCCGTCCTTGACGTTCTGCTTGATTCTCGTGGCGATGACGGGGTGGGCTTCCGTCGTGTTCGACCCCGTGATGAGATAGCAGTCGGCGTTTTCGAGCGCCTCGACGCCGACCGACCCGGCACCGAAACCGACCGTCTGGGACAGTCCGGCGACGGTCGGCGAGTGACAGAGCCGGTTGCAGTTGTCGATGTTGTTCGTGCCGAACACCTGTCGAGCGAGCTTCTGCATCAGGTAGTTCGCCTCGTTCGAGGTCTTGGACGACGAGACGAAGCTCACGCCGTTTCGCCCGTACTCGTCCTGAATCTCGGAGAGTCCCTCGGCGACGCGGTCGAGCGCTTCGTCCCACGACGCCTCGCGGAACTCGCCGTCCTCCTTGATGAGTGGCTCGGTAAGCCTGTCGTCGCTGTTCGCGTACTTGTATCCAAACTTCCCCTTGACGCAGGTCGAAATCCCGTTGATCGGCGCTTTCTCCGGGTTCGGACGGATGCCGAGCACTTCGTCGTCCTTTGAGTAAACGTCGAAGCGACAGCCGACTGCACAGTAGCCACACGTCGTGTCCGTGACGTCGACGTCGCTGAGACGGTATACGCTCAGCGCGTCGGCCATGTCGAACAGTCGCCCTTCGGACATCGTGTTCGCCGCGAAACTCTCGGCGACGTGCTCGACGGGTTGGAACGCCTCGCTCCCGTCGAGTTTTCTACTCGCGGTTTGTGCCTGTTCCTTCGCCCGGGCCATGAACCCCGCAACGCCTTTCTTTTCGGTGTCGTCGTCAGTCATCGTCGGATTGCGCACCTCCCTTACGTCCCTTTCGCTCCTCTTTCATCGGCGTCATCTGCCGAGGCTGATGCTCGTAGTCCTCACCGATGGCTTTGCCGATGCTATTGTGCTGGTTGAAACCGGGTGCTGGAATCGTGGCGATGTCGGCCATGTCCTGTTCGACCAGCGACCCAGTCGGACAGACGGTGGCACAGTGGCCACACGAAACGCACGTCGATTCCATCATCGTCTCCGCGCCGTTCTGGAAACCGATCCGCGTGTCATCCCCGTGGCCTTCCATTCGCAGGACGCCCTCGACCTGCACGTCGTTGCAGGCTTCCACGCAACGATTACAGAGGATACACTTGTTGCGGTCGATCTGGATGAACGGCGAGGATTCGTCTATCGGTTCGTACTCGTCGCGGTCGTCGAAAACACCGTATCGAGGTTCCACGACGTCGTTCTCGATGGAGACGTCTTGGAGTTCACAACGGCCGTTTTTCCCGCAGGTCGTACACCGCAGGTTGTGATTCGAGAGCAGAAGGTCCAGATTCACGTCGCGGGCGTTCGCCGCTTCCTCGGCGTCCGTCCGGACGACCATGCCGTTCTCCGCCGGGAAACTACACGACGGGACGATGCCGTGTTCCTCAGTTTCGACCATACAGGTCCGACACTCGCTTCGCGGGCCGATCCGGTCGTCCTCGTCGTACGAACAGAGTGCCGGAACGTAGCCGTCGGTATCGATCTGCTCGACCGCGTCGAGCAGCGTGTCTCCTTCCTCGACCGTGATCGACTCACCGTCCACGGTAACGGTGGCACGGTCGACTCCGCCGACATCGGGATCGTTCGCCGTTCCGGTTTCGATGTAGTCGTTCAGCGGAATATCGGGACCCTCGGTATCGCGCGAATTCTCCCAGATGGGATCGGTACTCATACGCACCCCTCACTGCCCGCATTTCCGGGTCTATTATGATGAATCGTGCGACCGCGCATTGAATAACACACCGCATACGAGTATCACGAGATTTTACTTAGTACTGCTGGCTAAGCGAACACGCGATGAAAAACGGAGTGGACAACAGCCCGGATCACTCGTCCGCGGACGACGTTCACGGACGTCCCACGCCTCCACGTTCAGGCCGTACGAAACGCCGCGTAATCTACAATATCACGTCGATAACGTAGAATATTCCCGTTCGGTGGCAGGTAGGATATACTTGGAAAACTGAAAGGTCTGTGCCCTTTATCAGCGAGTCCGGCATAGACCGGAGGCGAGGTAGAGATGACCGAAAGTGAAACTAAAGAACACGTCGAATCGGAAGACCGACGCTCGTTCATGAAGAAAGGCGCGCTCGCGACAGGTGCGCTCGCATTGGGATTGGGGAGTGCAGGAAGTGCTTCGGCACAGGGCCGAAACGTGTTGGTGTACACCTACGACTACCACCCGAACGTCGAGTTCCGCGTGGTAAACTCGTTGGAGAAGTCCACGACGGTTCGGTTGCTCGAAAAACCCGGCGGCGGCAACGTCTCCGAGATCAGCCAGCCGGACAACTACAACGGCTACATCATCCGCTACCTGCTCGGTGGTGGCGGCGGTGGCCAAGGGCAGATCACCACGTTCATGTTCGCAGAAGGTGTCTCGCTGAGCCAAGGCGACACCCGTCGGTTCAGCGGCAGCGCGTCGGTGTTCAGCAGCACGCTCAACCTGCTCAGCACGAACCTCGAAGGCAGCGGTGGTGGCGGGATGACGACGACCAGCAGCGGTAATTCGTCGTCGTCGTAATCCCCCATCCCATACGTTCGCCTTTTTTGACGAGCGTTTCGGGAATCGACTTCTGACCACACACCTTTTGATAAAAATCGGCGACGCGAATCAGTCGTCGGCAGTGACTGGCTGACCGTGTTCGATATCGGTTCCGAGCACGTCGAGGAACTGTGAAATCCACTCGACGTGATCACCCCAGTCACGACCGGAAACGAGGTTTCCGTCCGTCGTCACACCGTCGTAGTACTCGCCGCCCGCTCCTTCCACGTCCGCTTCCAGCGCGGAGTACGCCGAACACGTCCGACCCTCGATGACGTCCGCCGCCGCGAGAATCTGGGCCGCGTGACAGATGGCGGCGATGGGTTTGTCCTCGTCGTCGAAGTGCTGAACCGCCTCGATGACTTCGTCGTGCGTTCGGAGGTACTCCGGTGCTCGCCCGCCCGGCAGGACGAGACCGTCGTACTCCGTCACGTCGATGTCGTCGAACGACGCGTTGAGCGTGAAATTGTGCCCACGGTTCTCCATGTACGTCTGGTCGCCGCGAAAGTCGTGAACCGCGGTTTTCACCGTCTCGCCCGCGTCCTTTTCGGGGCACACCGCATCGACCTGGTGGCCGACGGCCTGGAGCGCCTGAAACGGTACCATTATCTCGTAATCCTCGCCGAAATCGCCGACGATCATCAGCAGTTTTTTGCCGTCCATTTCGCAGGGAGGTACGGTTGCAGAAGGCATAATCGTGCGGGTACCCCGTTAGGACTCGCGGATCATGTACGCCGTCTCCAACGGATAGCGTTCGTGGCGGTAGAGCGCGTAGTGGACCGCGAGTGCAACCCCCAGCAGACCGAAGTTCCAGATGGGCGAGTCGTAGTAGATGACGTCGACGATGATCGGTTTGGCGTACACCGGCCAGAGCGGTGTCAGCGGCGGAGCGATGTCGGGGGCCGAGAGGAGATCGGCGAACAGGTGGCTCATCCCGCCGGTCAGAAAGCCGACGGTGGCGAAGGTGAACACCGCCTTCTCACCGATGTCGTCGCTTCGAACCCATCGACTGGCTTCGAAACGGGACGTGAGCAGGGACGCGGAGAGCGCACCGGCGACGACGCTGAAGACAGTAACGAACAGAATCGTGTGCGTCACGCCGTGGTGGTGGACGCCCGGAATGACGTGCCGTAACAGCAGGTCGGAATCGGGAAGCATCGCGGTCACGAGCGTGAACCCCGCGAACGCGAGGCTTGCGCGTCGGCCCCAGAGAAACCACGCCGGAGCAGCAAACAACAATGCCATCGCGAAGTGACCACTGACATCGACCATACGGACGAAACCGGTTGTCAGCCGTATATACGTTTTCGCCGATACGAAACGCGCTCCACTCTCGGGTGGGGCGAAAATACAAACTCCATCGTGAACCGTGTCTCGATGAGCGGATCAACCGCGTCGCTTCAACCGTTGGCTGACGAACAGCGGAAGAAAAAAGCCGATGACGAGGAGGACGAGCGCCGTCAGTTCCATGCTGTGGGAAAATTCGTCCGTGATGATGGCGACGACGACTGCGAGAATAACGGCGAGAACGGTGATCTTCGTTGGGATGGCCATCAGTAGCGGTTCCTACACAGTTCTACAATATATAAATTTTCAGAGAGAGGAGAGAACGGAGTGATTCTCGTTCGAAACCGGTACCCGACCGACCACGATCTGAGCGGGGTATATAAAATTAAGTACACGTTACGGGATCCTCGTAATCCTATTCGCCGTGTGATACCAGACGACAAAACCAAATAATCGACCATCCCATTTCGAAGGGAATGCAAATCGACTACGAGCGCGAACTTTCGGAGTTCGAGTGGGAAATTCCGGAGGGGTACAACCTTCCGGCGGTCATCGAGTCACACGCAACGGAATTCGGCGAGCGGCGAGCGGTGAAGTTCCGCGACGACGAGGGGAACGAGGAGGAGCGAACCTACGCCGACATCAGGGACGACATGAATCGGTTCGCCAACGCGCTCGAATCGCTGGGCGTGGGCGAGGGCGACCGGGTGATCCACCTGCTGCCGCGCCATCCCGACGTGTTCGCGATTCAGCTCGGTGCGCTGAAGCGGGGAGCGATTCTGGTACCGTGTTCGGCCATGCTGAAGCCCAAGGACATCGGATTCCGGGCCGATGACTGCGAAGCGACGGCGGCCGTCTGTCACGACGAGTTGACCGACATGGTCGAACCTGTGATGGACGAGACGCCGCTGGAGACGTTGGTCGTCCTCGACGGCGAAGGGTCGGAAGAGTGGGAGTCCTTTTCGGCGCTCATCGACGGCGAATCGACCGAGCACGACGGGCCGGATATCGGGGCGGACTCGCCGATGTCGATCAACTACACGAGCGGGACGACGGGACAGCCGAAACCCGTCCTTCACCGCCATCGTTGGATGCACTGCTTCGAGCGCGTCAACGGACGCTACTGGTGGGGCGTCGAGCAGGACATGGACTTCTCGGACGAACTGCTCTGGGCGACGACCGGGACCGGGTGGGCCAAGTGGTTCTGGAGTCCGCTCGGCGCGGCGCTGACGACCGGGGCACCGCAGTTCATCTACCGGGGGGACTTCGACCCCGCGACGTTCCTCTCGCTGCTGGAGGAGGAAGGCGTCACGCGACTTTGTGCGGTACCGACCCAGTACCGGATGTTCACGCAGGAAGAGGACATGGCCGACTACGACCTCTCGCTGAAGGAGACGCTGTCGGCGGGCGAACCGCTGAACCGCGAACCGATTCAGGCGTTCGAGGAGGCGTTCGGCGTGACGCCGCGCGACGGCTACGGTCAGACGGAAACCGTCGCGCTGGTGACGAACTACCCCGGAATCGACGTGAAACCGGGAAGCATGGGCAAACCGACGCCCGGCCTCGGGACGACGATCATCGACACGGTGGACGAGGAGGAAGTCGAACGGGGCGAAATCGGCGAGGTCGCGGTGCCCGTCGATAGCCCGGCCATCTTCGACGGTTACTTCGAGAAACCGGAACTGGACGAGAAAACCTTCGCCGGGGAGTACTACCGAACCGGCGACTTGGCGAGCGAGGACGAGGACGGCTACTTCTTCTTCGAGGGGCGCGCCGACGACATCATCATCTCCTCGGGTTACCGTATCGGCCCGTTCGAGGTGGAGGACGCGCTGGTCGGCCACCCCGCAGTCGCGGAGGCCGCCGCCGTCGGCAGCCCGCACGACGAGCGCGGGAACGTCGTCAAGGCCTACGTCATCCTCGCGGAAGGCCACGAGGGAAGCGACGAGCTCGTGGAGGAGTTACAGACGTACATGAAGGAGGAGACCGCACCGTACAAGTACCCGCGACGAATCGAGTTCGTGGACGAACTGCCGAAAACGTCGAGCGGGAAGATCCGCCGCATCGAACTCCGACAGCAGGAAGTCTCGAAGTTCGGCAACTGACCGTATCGTCTATTTTTGTTTTTCTATCGACCGCGTCTCCCGTCTCTATTGGATCGTATATCCCTTGTCCTGTAGTACGTCGATGACCGCTCGCGGTGGTCCCCCTGTAGTTCGATTGCCCCCTCGTGCACCGTCCCTCCGGTCGCCATCTTGCGTTTGAGTTCGGACGCGAGTTCCTTCACGTCCACTTCGCTCGGGTCGAACCCCTCTACGACGGTGACCGGCTTGTCGTAGCGCCGTTTCTCGGTTCGGATGACGAGGCGTTGCTCCGTTCGCCCTAAGTCTTCGTCGATGCCGAGTTCTTCCGGGAGTCCTGTTATGGAACTCAGGTCGTCTTTGTCGTTTGCCACGGCAGAAAGAAGTAGGCTATCCAGTACCTTGGCTCTGTCTCAGGTCAGTTCGTGGACAGCAGCGCACCGATTCGTGATGGTTGGCTTTTCTTCCCTGAATCTCAAACTTCTAAACCCGTCCCCTCTTCATGGCAGGTATGGATAGAGTCGCAGTCATCGGCGCGTCGATGACCCAGTTCGGGAAACGTGACGCGTGGATACGCGAACTACTGGCGGAGGCCGGGCAGGCCTGCCTCGACGACGCGGACGTTTCGCCGCTGGACCTGGAACACCTGTACGTCTCGAACATGGCGAGCGGCGAGTTCGAGGGACAGACCGGCGTGCCGAACGCACTGGCACACGACCTCGGCGCGCTCCCGGCGTACACGCAACGAATCGACCAGACGAGTTCCAGCGGGGGGGCCGGAATCTACGCCGCGTGGCAGTCGGTCGCCTCGGGCGCGAGCGACCTGACGCTGCTCGTCGGTGGCGAGAAGATGACCCACAAGACGACCGCGGAATCGACGGACGTCATCGCCTCGCTGACCCACCCGGTCGAGTACAAACACGGCCTCACGCTCCCGAGTTTCGCGGGGTTGACCGCCCGGCGCTACCTCCACGAGTACGACGCGCCGCGCGAGAGTCTGGCGAAGGTCGCAGTGAAAAACCACAAGAACGGCGTGGACAACCCGCACGCGCAGTTCCGCAAGGAAGTCGATCTGGAGACGGTAATGGAGTCGCCCATCGTGGCCGACCCGCTCCGCTTGTATGACTTCTGTCCCATCACGGACGGGAGCGCGGCGCTGTTGTTCTGTCCCGAATCGAAGGCCAAAGAGTACACCGACGAGTACACCGTCATCTCGGGAATCGGCGGCGCAACGGACACGCACGTCGTCCACGAGCGCGACGACCCGACGGTGATGGGCGCGGCCGTCGAGAGCAGCGAACTCGCTTACAACATGGCCGAGCGAGGACCCGAGGACGTAGACGTGGCCGAACTCCACGACATGTTCACCATCCTCGAATTCCTCCAGAGCGAGGCGGTCGGCTTCTTCGAACAGGGAGAGGGCTGGAAGGCAGTCGAAGAAGGCGTCACGGACCGCGACGGGGAACTCCCCATCAACACGTCCGGCGGCCTGAAGTCGAAGGGCCACCCACTCGGCGCGAGCGGGGTCGCACAGGCCTATGAACTCCACCAACAGTTGCTCGGCAACGCCGGGGAACGGCAGGTCGATGCCGAGGTCGGCCTCGCGTGTAACGTCGGCGGGTTCGGTAATTGTGTCATCACCACCATCATGGAGCAAGCATGAGCGGGAATTCCAGATTCGAAGCACACCGCTGTCCCAACGGCCATCTCTCGTACCCCGGTCACCCGCGCTGCCCGGAGTGCGCCGAACCGCAGGAGGAGACGGTCGATCTGAGCGATCTAACGGCAACCGTCATCACGTGGACGACCAGCACCGCGACCCCACCCGGCGTCCGCCAACCCAACCACATCGCCATCGTGGAGTTCGACGTGGACGGCGAGTCGGTGCGCGCTATCGGACAACTGACGAGTGACGGTGTCGAAATCGGCGACGAGGTGCGACCGGTGTACGCCGAGGAACTGCGCGACCCCGACGCCGGGATTCGGGAAAAGGAAAGTCAGGAGTGGGACGGCTATCGATTCGAACCGGTCGAGTGAACGCGCGAGTGGTGTGGTTTCGTTTTCTCGTGGTCGGAAATACGGGATTTTGGGTACATCTTCCTCGCTCGCTCCTGATGAGAGAATTCAGATTTTAGCGAGAGAACACGACCGCCCCGCATCAAGTATCGAAGAGAGATACAAAAATCGATTATGCCGCAGAATCGCCGCTTTCGTCGGCATCATCGCTATCGTCGGATTCGTCACCCGACGCATCGTCGTCTCCCATTTCTCCATCCCCGTTCTCGGGGACACCCAACTCGCTGCGAATCGATTTGAGTTCGGCGTCCACGTCTACTTGCGGTTTATCCTCCTCGTCCTCTTCCATCTCCTCCTCCGCGGCGTTCGCGATTTCGCGGCCTTCGTCGGCCTGCTCGGAGCCAACGGTAACCTCTTCGCGGATGTCGTCGCTGAGTCGGCGGGCGTCTTCGAGGATTCTACGCGCGCGCGGTTCCTCCGGGAGGCCGCCTTCCGTAAGAGCACCCTCCACGTCGTCCAGGGTATCTTGGAGGCGGTCGAGGGTGGCCCGGCTAGCGCGTCCGGCGCGGGCGCTAAGGTCGGAGCGGGCCTTCTCGGTCGGGTCGTACTCGGGATCGACGAGGCGGATGATCTGCTGGAGGGCTTTGAGGGCGCGGACGTTGGCCTCCAGCATGGTGATGAGCGTCGGGATGGCGTACTCGCCGGTAAAGGAGAGCACTTCCCGCGGCGTTGGCGGGCGCGGGAGTCCGAGCGGGCCACGCGGCGGTCGGCCGAGTTCGGTCTGGAGGCCGCGAAGCGTGGTTTCCAACTCCTCGATGCGGTTTTCGAGGTCCTCCCTGTCCTCCCGGTCGTCGTCGCTCCGTTTTTCGGAGTCGTCCCGGTCGTTCGACATGGGTGGTCCTACACACCGCAGAACAAAAGTATTGGTCGGTCGGAATATCCGTCAGAACCCTTCCCGAAGGAACACGTCCTGACGAGGGAACAGAGCGGAGAGGTCGGCACGGGCGTCGTCTTCGTGAGCGTCCAACTCCCCGAATCGCTCGGCGTCCTCGACCGAGTGATAGCCCGCGACCAACTGCGAGAGGGTGTTCACGTCGGTCGTCACGTCGGGGTCGGCGTCGGTGCGGTCACAGCGAACGACGCCGGTCGTGTCGAGTTCGAACGTCCCGTCGTTCCAGTCGGCCAGCGGGTCGGAAACCCGGAGGACGACGCTCGTTTCGGCGTCGTACGAGATGGTTTCGAGGGCGCGCGGAACGTCCACGAGGCGGAACATCGGTCCGGCGCGGATTTCGCAGTCCACGTCGCGCGGGTCGGCGACGATGTCGAGCAAGTCGGTGGTTTCCGGCGTGTAGTACAACTCCACGGTCTCGATCTGTGAGTCGTGGTACTGCACGAATCGGAGCAGGTGACGGTGAGCCTCGTGGTCCACGGACGCCATCTCCCACACTTTGAGTCGCTTGCCGTCGTCGTCCTCGTTGATGGTGTACACGAGATAACCACGTGCCTCGCCGTCCTGCATCCACGCGTACACGTACGGGTCCTTTTTCCACCCCTTGAACACCCGTTCGCGCCACCAGTCTTCGGTTCGGTCGATGCTGAGGGCGTACTCCTCGCTGTGGGCGTCGAACACCGGGACGAGCAGTTCCCACTCGTCGGCGTCGAGGTGACGGAACTCACCGGCCGGTTCGATGTTCAAATCGAGCGCCTCCGGCGTGGTCTCGTAGTGTGCACACTTGTTCACCGTCGCCCAGCCGTATTTTCGATAGAATTCGTACGAGAAGGGCCAGAGAGCGGAAAAGTACGCTTCGTTTTCCCGGTACTCGGCGAGCGATTCGACAAGCATCTTCCGGACCAACCCACCGTGGCGGCTTTCGGGTGGCGACGCGACGGCCGAGAGGCCAGCCATTTCGTGCCAGTCGCCACGGATGTTCGTCGTGAACCAGTAATGTTTGCAGACACAGAGCAAATCGTCACCGTCGAACATTCCACGTCGGTTGCCGAGTTCCGGGCTGTCGTCGTCATCGTCGGACGGAGGGCCATCCTCGGGTCGAAAGGCGTAGCGGAGGAACTGATCGTATTCATCCTCGTATTTGGCCGGCAGCGGCCGATAATCGGGCATGATTGGCGATTGTGAGGAAACGAGAAATAGATTCGTATTGAACAAATAAATCGCATATTGATATATAAAATACAGGGAGATGTTTTCTGATTAGTGGTCGATTTCTGCAGGTGGATTTGGCGAGTGATCTATGTGCCACGTCATTCCAAACTGTTGAGAAAGAGACAGGGATAATCCCGCTAGTTTCTATCCAAATAAATCTAATTCCCTTAATAGACGGACGACACGACGTGAACGGATTGATTGTCCTGAATATTCACACCAATCATCTTGATTGTGGAGAGGTCTCGGAAGGTCTGAGAGTCCTTCGCACCCGATGCTAGCTGCGTGGATACTGTGTAAGTTCCATTTGCCTTATCGGAAGTCGGGAAGAAATCGTCGAAGTCCGTCTCTTTTGACCCCTTTAGATCGAACGATTTATTTTCGATAATCGTACCATTATGTTGAATTGTAATCGTACCGCTCACCGAGTTATTTCCTTTATTTTTGACGGTGAAATTTATTTGGTGAGGTCCAGGAGTATTAATCGTAGACGTAGCACCTTGATTCGTTTGAGAGTTGGTTGTCGAAGGCCGGGAGCTGCTCGAAGTAGCGGTATTATCGGGCGATTGGGTTGTCACTCCCTTTGAACCGCCACTATTTGACTGGTTTCCCGTTCCTATGCAACCCGCAGTTAATAGTAACATGACAACACCGATTGTAGCAAGTCGTTTCATATCTACAAAAGAGGATTACGACGGAATCATTATATGCTTTCTGTGGGGTAAAATGGTGATTTGAGATTACACAAGATATTTAATAATAATCTTGAAAACCCGTTCTCAACTCCCAGTACGAATCGGCGGTATCGGACAGAAACACCCGTAGTAAGACTCGAGACGGAGGGGTTCGAGAATTCAATGACCATGGGGTTTCATATCAAATTCTCGATCAAAACAAACTGTAGGGGTCGAATCGGTTCATGCTTGCGTCGTCGTTTTGGTTCTATCTTTTCAAATTCCCAATATTTAATGGCAGATAATATATACTGAATTGCTACGAATCTCTGTCATTGGGATTTAAAAAAACGGAGCTATTAAAACTATATATCAGTCTTAAAATTATTAAGTCTTTGAAGACATAAGATATATGATGGTAGTTAAGTTTATTATCTTCGATATATATTATATACTTGCATGATAGATAAAAATCCAAAAGAACTTCCATCGCGTAGAAGTGTACTCAAACTAATTGGAGCCGCAGGAATCGCACCAGCAGTTGGTGCTGTTTCTGTATCAGCTAATTCTGGTAGCTCGGTAGCCTACAGTGACCTATCACCCACCGAAAAGAAGGCATTCAAGAAGTCGGTGGATGAGGGAACATATCAATTCGAAAGAGGAGAATTACCGTCTGTGTTCAAATCGAACGATTCGGTTACCTTCCAAGGAAAGTCCTATTCCCTTAATCTCATGTATTTGAGAGATGAGACACCTTCCAAAATAGTGCCACGTCCTGTGAGTAAGGATGTGCCTTCGGAACAGGTGACTCACCTCTCGGAACTGTCATCAAAGTCGCGCGAGGCATTTGCCGACGCCCTTGCGGGCAAGGGATCCGAAGTTCCAGCCGATTTCGTTCGTGACTCGAAAAAATACATCTCGTATTCTGGAACAACCTTCGAAAAAGGTCTGATCTACACGGACACTGGAATGAAACCAACAATCGTCCCGGAAGTCAACGGAGGTAGCAACTAATGCCAGAAACAGACCAAGTAATCGGCCCGGATATTGAGGTGTCCGTATTCCTCACTACTGAAGCAAAAGATTACCTGGGCACTCATCCCCAGGCGGTGGCAGCGGCATACCTCCGCCAAGCCCTGGATTACACCTCGTATGACTACGCGGTTTATGAACCTAGTAATACCTATACCGTTCCGAGTTCTGATTCACAGGACAGTATTGACCTAGGGGACTTCGCCAGTTGGTGTAGCAACCAGACCTATGGTGTGAAGGACAGCAACCTATTGGTCACATACAGCAGTTCTCACTCGGGTGCTGCATCCGACTCTTACAGCTATGAAGTTGCTTATGATGCCAGCGGAATCGATCTCAACAAGACGGATACCTCTACGGAATTAACGCTCCAAAATACGGTCGATGGTTCCGGAGCAATCTCCGGTTGTCTTCACGAAGTTGGGCACAACCTGATAGACAATAGTCTAACAGGTACTGAATCACACAAAACTGGGTCAAACAACATCAACAGTAGTGGTGAGTATCACGTGACCCCAATGCTGAGTGGTTACGACCGACAGTTCTACGGGTCGTATAATTACTGTGGAACAGATTATATCGAGAACCCAGCAAACAACACCAGTGGGATTTATTACGACTTCACGTGGGCGGAATGCATGAAGAACAATATCGTTCCAAAATAACAGTCAATTGTCGGATAGGATTCCGAATTGGTGTACGCCGTATAAATCAACCATTCTATTTTTACTACGCAGGTAATTTCCGATGTACAGGTGCGATTTCTCAGGACTTGCTGCCCCATCCGAACGAGAGCCATCCGCCGTCGGGATGGAGAATCTCGCCGGTCATGAAGTGTTCACCCTCCGCGAGGAACGCCGCGCAGTTGGCGACTTCCTCGGGCGTTCCGAACCGGCCGACGGGCGTGCGGTCGATGACGTCGTCCTCGTCGAATCCGATCTGGTCCTGGGCGTCGCCCACCATTTCGGTCCGGATGTAGCCGGGCGAGATGGCGTTGACGAGAATGTCGTGTTCGGCCCACTCGACGGCCAGACAACGGGTAAGGTTGTTCACGCCACCCTTGGACGTGTTGTACGGTGTGCGACCAGTCTGTCCCTGCTCGCCCATCATGCTGGAGATGTTGATGATGGCCCCGCCCGTTCCCTGTTCGATCATCTGCCGACCGGCCAACTGTGCCCCGCGGAACGGGGCGGTGAGGTTCACGTCGATGACCTTCTGCCAGTCCTCCATCGCCATCTCCTCGGCCGGGCCACGGATGTTGATACCGGCGTTGTTCACCCACACGTCCAGCGAACCGAACTCCTCGACGGTTTGCTCGACGAGGGATTCGAGCGAATCGCCGTCCGTCACGTCGGCTTCGAGCGCGAGGATGGATCCGGCCTCCGCATCGGTTTCGTCGGCGATTTCCTCGGCGGCCTCCGCCGCCCGCTCCTCTGAACGGGAGTTGACGACGACGTTCGCGCCGCGGGACGCGAACTCCCGTGCGATAGCGTTCCCGATACCACTACTCGAACCAGTCACGACGGCAGTCTTGCCGTCGAGTGTGTTCACCATGGTTGGGTGCTCGCCCCCCTCGCTTTTTATTTTTCCGGAAATCGCATTGCTATTTCCACGTTTGCCGTATAAAATGGGTGAAAAATTGTGAAGATTCCCGAAGGAGCGGAGAAAATCTCAACCCGTGAGAACGGTAACCGGCCCCTCGAAGTCGAGGATGACTCCCTGTGTCGCGTCGCCGAAGAGGGCTTTGCCGGTCGGTGACCGCTGGCGGCCCGTCAGGAAGACGTGGTCACAGTCGTATTCGTCGGCCGCATCGAGTATCTTTTCGGCTTTATTGCCGAGGAAACCCTCCACCTCGTACTCGACGTCGAGGTCCGAAAGTACCTCGTCACCGATGTCGCTGGCAAACTGTGTCGCTCCCTCTTCGGCCTCACCGACGGTATAACTCGCCGAACTACTCATCAGTGATTCCATGGCGCCACGGCGAGCGCTGTACTCCTGTTCGGTCGTGATATGCGTCAGAACCAAATCGGCCCCCACTCCTTCAGCGATGGTTCCCGCTTCGTACGCGAGTTCTTTTGCCGTGTCCGTCGGTTCGACGACCACGAGTGCACGTTCCATATCGGATACGAATAAACGGCAAACAATAAAACCAGCGTTCATTTACATAGTAAAAGAATGGTACAAATGAAATCAAACACTTTCATCTTTTGTTAACGATGTTTATTAAAGTGGCACATTTAAAGGAAAATGTTTTCAATGAACATCAATGACATGGAGTCGCAATCTATGGCAATTGAATTGGCACAGAGTCCGCTGCTCACGTTCGCAGTCGGGCTTATTTTGGTCGTCCTCTTACTCGTCGTCTGGGACCTCCCGGCGTTCGTCGGATTGGCGATCTCCGCGTTCGGTGTTGGACTCCTCAACGCAGTGTTCGTCGCCGACTTCACGTTCGCCGATGCGGCGTCGAAGACGGCGACCGAGTTCGGGAACGGAATGGCAGGAATCGGGATCCCGATTCTGATGGCATCGGTCATCGGGAAGTCGATGCTCGAAAGCGGTTCCGCCCAACGCATCGTCC
This sequence comes from Haladaptatus sp. R4, assembly GCF_001625445.1. Classification (NCBI taxonomy): domain Archaea; kingdom Methanobacteriati; phylum Methanobacteriota; class Halobacteria; order Halobacteriales; family Haladaptataceae; genus Haladaptatus; species Haladaptatus sp. R4. The sequence goes on from NZ_LWHG01000002.1 coordinate 28,656, forward strand.
GGGGATTCCAGGCAGCCGTCGGAGAAGAAAATTCGGACATCGCGCTTTGGGGTAGCAGTACCGTACTCGCCATCCCGGTGTTCTTCGACAGCGTGTTTTACCTGCTGGCACCACTCGCGCGTTCGATGCGTGCGCGAGTGGGGGATAATTACGCGCTGTACCTCATCGTCGTCGGTGCCGGTGCATCCGTAGCCCACGTGTTCGTTCCGCCGACACCGGGCCCGCTGGCCGTCTCCGACCAGCTCGGCATTCAAAATCTCGGACTAACCATCCTGATCGGCCTTATGGTAGCCATCCCATCGGCAATCATAGCCGGTCTGGTGTACGGCCGCTGGCTTAACAAGCGAATCGACATCCCCCTTCGGGACGCGATGGGAACGACGACGGAGGAACTCCAGGAGCGTGCGAATCGAAGCTCGGAAACGCTTCCGAACTTCCTCGAATCGGCGCTCCCCATCATCCTCGCCATCGGACTCGTCGCTTCGTACACCATCGTGGATACGTTCAAGAAGCCCTATCCGATTCTCGAACCGCTCCAACCAGTCGTCGCGTTCGTCGGTGACAAGAACGTCGCGCTGACCATCGCCGCTATTGCTGCGGCGTACACCTACCTCCGCTGGTCCGACCTCTCGCGCTCGCTCTGGGAGGAAGAACTCACGGACGCACTGAAAAGCGGCGGAAACATCGCCGCCATCACCGCGATGGGTGGCGCGTTCGGTGCGCTCCTGGCCGCGTCCGGAATCGGCCCGTACATCGCGGACCACCTGCAGGGACTCGGCATCGGCCTGTTGGTGACCGCATGGCTCGTGGCAGCTATCGTTCGCATCGCACAGGGTTCGGCGACCGCCGCGATGCTCACCGCCGCGGGAATCATGGCTCCACTGACCGGACAGCTTTCGGTTAGCCCGGTGTACATGGTAATGGCCATCGGCGCTGGCGGAAACATCTGTTCGTGGTACAACGACTCGGGATTCTGGCTCGTCAAAGAGATCGGCGGCCTCACGCAGCGTGAAACCCTACAGACGTGGACGATGGTGACGACCATCATCTCCATCACCGGTCTCGTAACGGTGCTCGTGCTCTCGACGATCATCCCGCTGACGTAAGCAGCGGTTTCGAACATCCTCACGCGTTTTTTCCGAGGGTAAGCGTAGCGAGACAGCTCTGAGGTCGAATCAGAAAGTGCGGGCGGTAGACATATCGTGTCGAGCGGTCGAGCGTAAACATGGTCGAACGACGGACTCGCGCCCTGTTCGAGTTCGGTATCGCCGCGCTCGGGGTGTTCATCCAGATACGCCTCTGGAAAGCAGTGTTGAACGAGAACGAACCGGGCGAGCACCCCGATGGAGCACACGTTTCTCCGCGAGGACTCGCGTTCGGTGCTCTGTATCGAATTTTCTCCCTCTGGTTGTACGACCGAGACGTCGGCGAGATACGAACGAACCGCCGTCGAGGTGTGCTGTTCAGTATGTGTACACTGGTGATTCGTCGACGATTGCTCCCGCAGACGGAGGCATTCAAGAGTAACTTCGGCGTCGGCGGAACTGGCGGAATGGTCGTCTATCGCCTCTGGTACGGCGTACTTCACCCGCTACCCGGTGAAGACGACTAAAAAATAGCGGCGACTGCAGCACTATCGAGACCTACAGCACCATCGAGAGGAACTGTCGCGCGCGGTCGGTGCGCGGGTTTTCGAAGAACTCCTCCGGCGGTGCGGTCTCGATGACGCGCCCGTCGGCCATGAGGACGATTCGGTCGCCCACCTCGCGGGCGAAGCCCATCTCGTGGGTGACGACCATCATCGTCATGCCCTCGTGGGCGAGTTCGCGCATGACGCCGAGCACCTCGCCGACGAGTTCGGGGTCGAGCGCGCTCGTCACCTCGTCGAACAGCATGACGTGCGGGTCCATCGCCAGCGCGCGGGCGATGGCCACGCGCTGTTGTTGCCCGCCCGAAAGCTGGTTCGGGTAGGAGTCCGCCTGGTCGGCGAGGCCGACGTCGGCGAGGAGTTGTTGACTCCGCTCTTCGGCGTCCATCTGGGACAGTCCCTTCACGTCCATCGGCGCGAGGGAGACGTTCTCCAGCGCTGTCTTGTGCGGGAAGAGGTTGAAGCTCTGGAACACCATGCCGATGCGCTGGCGCAGGAAGTTGATATCGACATTCGGGTCGTTGATGGACTCGCCCTCGATGCGGATGTCGCCGCCCTGAATCTCTTCCAGGCGATTCGTGCAGCGGAGCAACGTCGATTTCCCGCTTCCGCTCGGCCCGACGACGACGACCACTTCGCCGTCGTCGATATCGAGGTCCACGTCCTTCAGGACGTGCGCCTCGCCGAAATATTTGTCAACGCCGTCAAACTCGATCTTCGGGGTTCTCATTGTTCCTCACCCCATGCGGCGCGGCTTTCGAGCATGCGAACGAGTTTCCCCAGCGGAAGCGTGACGGCGAGGTACGCGACTGCAACGAGAACGATGGGCGTCCACGCGTCGAACTGGTTGCTGTTGACGTTCCGAAACACGCTGATGAGTTCGGGGATGGCAAGAACGGTCAACAATGACGTGTCCTTGACGAGGATGATCTGGTCGTTACCCACCGCGGCGAGTGCGTTACGAAGCGCCTGCGGGAGGACGACTTTCCGCATCGAGCTAATATACGACATCCCGAGTGACCGTGCTGCCTCCATCTGTCCGTCCGGAATGGCGGTGATACCGCCTTTGATGGCCTCGCCGGAGTACGCTGCGTGGTTCAACGTGAGTCCGATGACTGCAGCGTACCATCGCCATTCTGAGAACCGGCCGATACCGAACGCCGGTAGCCCGGTGAAGATAACGAGTAACTGGAAGAGGAGCGGTGTTCCTCGGAAGAACTCAACGTAGCCCGTCGCAACGGCGTGGGTGAATTTTGTTTTCGATACGCGCCCCAATCCGACAAACAACCCGCCGATGAGCGAGAGGACGCTCGAAATGATGACGATTTCGAGGACGAGGATGTACGCATCGACGAACCGGGGGAAAACAGCCACCAACAGGTCGTAATCGACGAACTCCGTCAGGATTCGGAAGAGGAAGTACGCGACGAGAAGCGTAAACCCACCTGCGAAGACGATTCCAAACCATTTGAGCCGAGTATCCGTCAACAAACCGTCACCGGAGCGGTCTTCGGCGGCCGCGTCTTCGTGATATGTCTCTGCCATGATATCTAATCTTTTAAATTTTGACGATCCGAGGATCAGCCCTCGAAGTACTGGCCGTATATGTCGTCGTACGTGCCGTCGTCCTTGATAGTCTTGATAGCATTGTTCACCTTCTTCCGCAGTTCGTCGTCATCCTTGCGGAAGGCTATCCCGTATTCCTCGACAGTGAGAGTGAGATAGTCGGGTGCCTTCTTGCCCTGTTTTGCGGCCTCCCCTTTCCCTTTGAGGAAGACGATGCCATCCATCTCGTTCACAAACTGTGCGTTGACAGTGTTGTCGTTGATGACGGCGGCCGCTTGCTGGTTCCGCAACGCGTTGAACGCACCTGTAATCTGGTCGTAGCTACTGATGGTGAGGTCGCCGCCGAGGTCCTTCTTGAGGTCCTCTGCCGCACTTTCACCCGTGGTTCCTTTCTGAACGCCGACCGTCTTACCTTTCAGGTCGTCCAGTTTCTTGATATTACCATCCTTTCGGACCGCGACCGTCTGATAGGCCGTGAAGTAGGGGTCGGAGAAATCGACCTTCTCGGCGCGTTCGTCCGTGATGGTCATCGCGCTCATGATGACGCGGAAGCTCTTGTTTTTCAGGCTCTGAATGATGGTGTCGAAACTGGTCTTCTGGAACTCATACTTCCGGTTGAGTTGCCCCTTGAAGATCGACTCGGCAATCGCCGGGTCGAACCCCTCGAGCGACCCATCCTGTTTGCGATATTCGAACGGCTTGTACGGGATGTCGGAACCGATAATGATTTTACCGTTATCGGCACCGCCGTTCCCGTCCGAACTGGTTTTTCCGCCATTGTTGTCGCCGCTGCCACCGTTGTCAGAGTCGCCGAGACAGCCAGCCAGTGCCAACGCGGAGAACGCGCCACCACTCGCTTTGAGGTAGGTCCGTCTATCCATGCTATGAAAACATATAGCATAATTATATTAGCTTTGCGTCTCAGTTCCGCTCGAATCTTTGAATTAGAAAAACAATCCCGGCATCTCCTGAGAATTGTGGTGGTGGACGAGTTTATTACCAAATTTTGCCACAAAATGAAACGCTCGTGGTAATTATTCCGTCCTGCCGAGTTGCCACCACAGCCTGAGAACGCGATAGCCCATGAAACCCCCGTCACGGAGAACATCGACCGTCGTGTCTCGGCCGGGGTTCCAGACGACGGGAAACTCGTGAATCCGGTAGCCCATCCGCTGGGCGCGTATCAGGAGTTCGGTGTCCCAGAACCAATGGCGGTCCTCGACGGTCGGGAGGAGGTCGTCGAGCGCCGTTCGGTCGAACGCCTTGAACCCGCACTGGTGGTCGTGTACCGACGAGGAGAGACACGTCCTGACGAGGCCGTTGTACACGCGACTGGCGGTGCCGCGTTTCAGCGAGCGGTTCGCTTGGCTGTCCGGAAGGAGGCGCGACCCTGTCGCAACGTCGTACGGTCCGACGCGGACGCTCTCGACCAGTTCTTCGAGGTGTTTCATGTCCGTGGCGAGGTCGGTGTCGATGTACCCGACGACGTCGCTTTCGACCGACTCGAACACGCGCGAGAGCGCCGCACCGCGCCCGGCGCGGTTCTCGCCGTGGAAGTGCCGGATTCGGTCGTGGTCGCGCGCGAGCAGCGCGGCTATCTCGGGAGTCTCGTCGGTACAACCGTCCTCAGCGATCACCACTTCGAACGAATCGGAGGGGAGGAACCCCGCCAGCGTCTTGATCGTCATCTCGGTCGCACTGGCGATGGTCGATGCCTCGTTGTAGGCGGGCAGGACGATGCTCACTTCGGGAACGTCACCGGTCATCTCGCTCATCTCACTGGTTCCACTCGTCCCGTCCGTCTCATTGGTCCCATTCGACCCGCTCATCGTACTGGTCTCACTGGTCTCACTGGTCTCAATCGACTCACTCATGTTCGCGATTCACCCCCGAAGGTCCGAGCACCGCTCGTCGCGGGTGTCGTCGTCAGTTCGATGGGAACGCGGAGTCCGACGAGCGAGAGCAGGACCCCGACGCCGACGACGCTCCAGTAGCTGATCAGGCGGTTGAGGATGGTGACCGCCGCGACGGCCGTCGAATCCACGCCGACCCAGCCGAGGACGAACGCGATACCGACTTCCGTGACGCCAAGTCCGCCGGGCGTCACCGGAACGGTCGAAAGCAGGACGGCGACGAGCGCGGTGACGAACGCGCCTGCGATGGGAAGCGACACGCCGATGGCGACCGCGACGAGGTACATGGTTACCCCCTCGATGATCCACCCGACGGCGGTGTAGCCGACGAGGGTCGGAATCCGGTCGAGTGACTCGACAGTTCCCCGTCGGAGATGGACGTAGTAGCGCCGAAATCGGGTCGGAATCAGCCGTTCGACAGTCCTGTTGGAGTGGCGCAACGCCAACACGCCTGCGAGTCCGAGTCCCGAGAGAGCCGCGCCGACGAGGAGTGCGTTCACGACGAACGTCGGGAAATCTCCCCAGAAGGCGAACAGGGTCGAGATTCCCAGAACGACGACCAGAACGGAGAAGTCGACGACTCGCTCGGTCAGCACCGTCCCGGCCGTGACGCCGAATTCGACGTCCGCCGAACGTCGGAGCAGCGAGCAGCGATACACGTCGCCGAGTCTCGCCACCGTGATGCAGTTGACGAACCATCCGAGGTAGATGATACGCGTCAGTTCGGCGACGGTCCCGAGCGCTCCGGTCGCGGTCAGTTCGTACCCTGCGTTCCGCAACAACGTCCGCCATCGAAGCGAACGGACGAGTGACAGCACGTGAAACACCGCCAGTGCGAGTAGAAACCAGAGCAGGTCGGTCTCGCCGAGGTAGCCGACGACCGAATTCCAGTCGATATCGGCCATACTCCACGCGGTGAGCGCCAGCAGTACGCCCGCGAAGAGGATAGACAGCAGGTTCTTCGGGGTCCCGAACCGGCGCACGATGGATAGCCGTTCGCCCATCAGTTGTTCACCGCACTGGTGCAGTTGTAGAGGGTGCCCGCGGACCCCGACTGGTTGCCGTCGGACGACTGGTACTCGTCGCTGGAAACGACGGTACAGCTGTTTTCGACCCACTGGGACACCCCGTTTTGCTGGCTATCGCCGAAGTTCATCGCTCCGGAGCTCGCGTTCCCGCCGTTCGGACCGTTCGACGAATACTGGCCGTTGGCTGCGGATTGGGACCCGTACGAGCCGTTCGTTTCCGATGGAGCGTTATCACCTGCACCGCCGCCCATTCGACCGCCGACGAGGACGTATTTGAGTTCGCCGCTCCGAACGAGCGAGGCGAGTTCGCTCTTGGTCATGACGGGGTCGCTCCCGCCGAACCCGCCGAGCGAGATGATGGGTTCGTCGCTGTTCAGCATCAAGGGGGCGATGCTGTTCGCTCCCGAATCCGCGGCCACCAGATACGTTGCGTTACCCTGGTGAGCTTCCAAATACGACAGTAACGCGGTGTTCGCCTCGCTGTTTACACCGCCGAATCCCGAACCGGATGCACCGCCCCCACCGGGGAATCCGGAGGCGTTCGACGGTCCCCCGAACTGACTGCCGTTTCCGGCTGTACCGTTGTCGAACGAGGCGTTCCCGCCGAATCCGGACGGGGGAGAACCGTTGCCCGTTCCACTCGGCCCGCCGCCGCCGAACGCACTGGACGACGGACCCGCCGAGGGGATAGAGACGTTCGTCCCCGACGCGATGGACATGGACCCCCAAACCGTCGGCGCGACGAGAAGGACGACGAGACCGAGTGCCGTCGCGGTTCCCATCGCTGACCGCCAACGACGGTCGGTTCGTCGGCGAACCCGTCCGACCACGAGCGCCGCCGCGACGATGACGACACCACCCACGATGACGGGGGTGAGCGTTTGGCTGTAGGAGGGGTACCGCGACAGAATGTACGCCTGAACGGCCGCGGTCCCGAGCAGCGTCGCTGGCAGTAGCCATCCGAGGAGGGTGCTCGAATCGGTGTTCCAGTACTCGTCCCATAACTCGACCAGCCCGATGCCGACCAACGCGGCGACGGGCGGGGCCAACATGACGAGGTAGTAGAGGTGGAAGAACCCGGCGACGCTGAAGAACGTCGCGGCCGTGAGGAACCACATCCCCCACAGAACGACCGACCGACTCCGACCGTCGAACGGCCACTGACCGCGCTGTCGGTAGACGAGCAGTACCAGCGCGACGACTGCCACCGGCAGCAACCAGCCGATTTGCCCGGCGAGTTCCCCGTTGAACAGCCGAAGCGGGCCGATGGCACCGTGACTGAAACCGCCGCCACCGCCGCCGAATCCACCACTGCTACTGCTGCCACCGATGCCGCCGCCACCCATTCCGGTGAGGCGTTCGATACCGTTGTAGCCGAAAATCAGGCTGAAGATGGAGTTGTTGTCGGTCGATCCGATATAGGGACGCTGACTGGCCGGGGTCAGCGCAACGACGGTGGCCCACGCGAACGAGACGACGAACAGGACGCCCGTCGAGAGCACGAGGTCGGTGATGCGTCGCCGTATGGACACCTCCGCGCCGAGCAGGTAGACGAGGTAGAACGCCGGGAGCACGAGGTAGGCCTCCATCATCTTGATGTTGAAGCCGAGACCGACCGCGGCCGCGGAGGCGAAGAGCCACCGTCGGCGACCGGTTTCGGCCGCGCGGAGCACGAAGTACGCCCCGCCGAGTACGGCGAGGACGACGAGCATGTCGGCGGTGTTGTTTCGACTCGTCGGGATGACGACGGCCGTCAGCGCCATCGTCAGCGCGGCGGCCAGTCCCGCACGTGAGCCGAACGTCCGGCCGACGATTCGATACAGCAGTGCGATCGACAGCACGCACGCGATCGCTTGCGGAAGTATCAGACTCCAGCCGTGGAACCCGAACAGCCACGCGCTTGCCGTCTGAATCCACAGGCCGAGCGGGGGTTTATCGACGGTGACGAACCCGGCATCGAACGAGACGAAGAAGAAATTGTGCCAACTCGTGAGCATGTTTTTCACGGCTGCCGCGTAGTAGAGGTTGGCGTATCCCTCGTCCGAAACGCGATACAGGTTCAAAAACGCCGACAGACAGAGGATGCCGAGCAGCGCGACTTTCTCCATCGGCGTCTCGTCGGCGAACGACGAGAGCCGGTCGGAGAGCGAGGTGTCCGTCGTTTCGCTACTCATCGATACCTCCCACGTCGGCGGATGAGCGGGCGTCGCGGTGGAAGCCCCAACCATGGTTCACTGGTCGTTCTCGAACGGATAGTCGAATCATCGTTTTCGGGAAGGCCTGCTCCCCGATGGATTATATTCGATTGCCGAAGTTGCGGATGGATTCGTCGGAAAAGAGGCACAAATTCGGCACAGATACCTCAATTATTCAGTTCGATTTAGTTCGAGAACAACCGGCGATGGCGCGCGCGCAGAGAAACAATTCGTGTGAATTTGGGCCTGAATTTCCCCTCATCAGTGACCGATCCGTCCATCAGTTCGGTGAACGTTTATGGGTGATCTACACGGTAGCCACGAACGGATGAAGCATTATACGGGGGTTCGTGAGCGGTGGAGAGTGGAAAACTGTGGCCGACACCACTTGCGACGGCGGTCGGTGCGGCGGATTTTCGGGCAACACCTCGTCGAGTAGAAAGATGGAAGTGAACGAGAGCGCGAATAGATACACGATTCCGGAACCCGCTACCGATGCAACGCACGAGTACCACAGGGGTCGACAGGCAAGCGAATCGATGAGACAGCTACTGTGGTGGCTCATCGGCGGGACGCAGGGCGGTAAAAACCGATTGCGTATCGTCCGGTCGCTGAACCGACGCCCGATGAACACGAACCAACTCTCCAACGAACTGGACCTGAACTACAAAACCGTCCAACACCACCTCGAAATGCTCGAAGAAAACGACGTGCTCACCACGACGGGTGACGAGTACGGGAAGATGTACTTCCTGACCGACCGGATGGAATCGAACCTCGACCTGCTCGATGAAATCGCCGAACAAGCATCCCTCGACGATGACTGAAGACCGCGCGCTCGTTCGGACGCTCGTCTACGTCGTCGGTTCGCTCGTAGCCGCGGCGCTCATTTCGTTCCTGCTGCCGCAGTATATCTTCCGGCATCCCGGGCCGCCACAAGGCGGGATGGAGCCGTTGGCCGAGATCATTCAGGTGAAAACGTTCTTCTCCACGTTCACGAGCGTCCTGCTGCTCGTCCTCCTCACGACCTACGCTCGGATTTACCGTAACCTACCGAACCGGTTCACGATGAGCCTGCTGTTGTTTACCATCTCACTGACGCTGTACGCCCTCACCGCGAACCCGTTGGTCACCACCCTGTTCGGCTTCAGACCGCCCGGCGGGCTCGGACCGTTCACGTTCCTGCCGGACATGTTCGCCAGCGTCTCGGTCATCATCCTGCTCTATCAGAGCTACAAGTGACGGTAACGAGGGACTGATGAATACAGTGGCGGGAAAACGGGAACAGGAAAACTGAGACGGGAAAACTGAGAGTGTCGGATTGGGAGTTTCGGGCATTGGGAACGAGAGAAGTTTCGAGTATTGAGACGGGGATATTGCGAGTATTAGGGGCGGTATTTCTCCGAAAAATCGATTCGAGAGGTGTTCGCAACCACGCCGTCGTCAGTGTCGGAGCTCATCCGAACGACGCATCGGCGAACCGAATGGAGGCTGATGACGGTTCGCCGTCCAGCGTCAGACAGTGATAACGCGTGGGTTGTGATGAACGGGTTCGACGGTGCGCGGACGGAACCATGAAGGTGAGTGATGCGTTCTGTCAGGGGTGACAGGGGTGACATCCGTCGCACGCGTCGAGGTGATTCGATACTGCTGTGTTCTACTGTGGATTCCGCCCGAAACGACGCTCATCGCGTGGGTAGCGTGTGGGCCACGTCGGCGCACGTTTTCGACCATCGTTTCGGGTGTGCCTCCGATTTCATCGATGGCCGGGTACCCTAAAGCGATTGTCCGAGATCGCACACGACTGTGCGGAAAATCGGGCATAAATGGGTACGGATCGGACCCAAATTCGGTTTCAGGTCGAATACTGCGTCATTTTGGACCGGTAGCCGGAAACGATTACGGCGGAGCGGGGGACCCGTATCCCGCTCCAGAAATCGCGGGCGAATATTCGAAGGATGACTGTTCGATGGGGGAGGTGCCGGTGACGGCCGAGTGCGGGGTGGACCGACAAAATTGTTTGTTGGTATCCTAATACACAGTATCAATGACTGATACCCCTTCGTTTCTCGACGAGGTGGACGGTACGCGGGAGGAGATCATGAGAGCGACCTTCCACGCGCTCTGTGAATACGGGTACAAGGATCTCACGATTCAACACATCACCGACGAGTTCGGAAAATCGAAATCGCTTCTCTACTACCACTACGACGGCAAAGACGACCTGCTGTTGGATTTCCTCGATTTCATGCTGGAACGGTTCGAGGACCAGATACCGTACCCCGAAGGAGGGAGCGCCGCGGACCATCTCGACGAACTCCTCGATCAGGTGCTCTTCGACCCCCGTTCGAGCGACTTCCACGGGTTCGCCCAGGCGATGGTCGAACTCCGCGCACAAGGGACACACGACGCCGAGTTCCGCAAGCACTTCACGCGCAGCGACGAGTTCATTCGGAAGCAGATCGCACGAATCATCCGCAAGGGTATCGATGAGGGCGTTTTTCGGGACGTGGACTCTCAACGGACGGCGACGATACTGCAGACGATCATCGTCGGCACGATGACCGAACAGATGACGACCGACGACGACCGCTTCGAAGCGATACGGGCCGAGACTGACCGCTATCTTCAACGATGCGTTCTGGCGGACGAATAAGCGATGTCAACTAGTTTTTCTGCGGTCCGTCGGTTGCCGAGCCATCGCCGTCGAGCCGCGTCGTACACCAGTGGCAGAAGTCGAGGTCGGCGTCGAGGGCGCGGCCACAACTCGGGCAACGAACGGTTTCCGCGTCGCTCTCGGTCGGTTGACTGATCTCTGTCGTCACGAGTCGCTCGAACGTGTTCTGGACGTGTGCGAGGAGGTAAGCATCGAGGACGCAAAGGCCGCTGACCAGGAGAACGGGTGCGGCGGCGAGGAGGTCGACCGGCCCTCCTGTGAAGAGGGCGTCGAGCACGCTGGAGGGGACAAACAGCACAGCAACGGCGTAGAGCGTTGCAAGCCATCCGAGCGCACGCTTCCAACGGCGGAGATAGAGATGTCCGAGGCCAGTTGCGAGGACGGACAACACCGCCGCGAGCCACGGTCGTTTCCGTGTCGTCATTCGCTCCATATACTGAATGAACGTTCAGTACAACATAAGCCTTTCTCAGGGGGAGGACCCGTACCACGGACGTTCACCACCAACAGCTATCGATCCACGGCAGCAACAGAGCGACATATAAACGGATATAACCGCTGTAATAGCGAGATCATTCCAGTTTCAAATCATAAAGGAGATACTTAATTACTCTTCTTCAAATCCGAAAGATATACAACGAATTGACTGAATGTTCAGTACATGGGGTCCTCCAATCGAGGTACGGCCTTCCGTACGCCACCCGAAGCATTGTCCGACGAACAAGCCCGACTGGAACCGTTCGACTGGTACGCAGAAATGCGCAGCACCCAGCCAGTGCGGTACGACGAGCAACGACGAAGATGGGACGTGTTCGGTTACGACGACGTTAGCGAAGTTCTCGGCGATCACGAGCGATTCACCGCGGATATCGCCAGTGCGGACATTCGGTTCACGGATGGAAGTCCGCTCGGCACGACGGCCGAGACACCGTCGATGATCCGGACCGATCCGCCGGAACACGAACGCCTCCGTAATTTCTCCAACCACCGATTTCTCCCCGGGACGTTGGCGGAGAGTCGGGAACGCTTCGAGCGAATCGCCGACGATATTCTGGACACCGTCGAAACCGGGACGACGGTCGACATCATCGAGGAATTTTCCCATCCGTTCCCGGTGACCGTCATCGCCGATCTACTCGGCCTTCCGGCCGTGGACCGCGAACAGTTCCGCGAATGGTCGATAGCGACAACCGAACTGGCGATGACGGACGAGGAGGAAGCGAAGAAGGCCCAACGCGAGATGAGCGACTATTTCTCGGAACTCATCCCGGACCGCATCGACGGTGACGGAGACGATCTGATTACCCTCGCCGCGTCGAACGACGAGTTGAATCACGAGGAGGTCGTCAGGTTTTGCATAACCATCCTCGTCGCCGGTAACGTCACGACGGTCAACCTCATCACGAGCACGCTCTGGTGTCTCGAAGAACACGACCTGTTCGACGCGGTCCGGGCGGGCAAAATCGACCGCTCGAAGCTGATCGAGGAAGTTCTCCGCTACCGTTCACCGGCCCAAGCAGTCCGACGCGTGACGACGGAACCGGTCGAAATCGGCGGACGCCAAATCGACGAAAACGAGTTGGTCGTCGCACGGATCGGGTCGGCAAACCGTGACCCATCCAAGTTCGACGCGCCGAACGAGTTCCGACCCGAGCGGAACCCCAACCCACATCTGACGTTCGGCGGGGGGATTCACTTCTGTCTGGGGGCGCAGTTGGCCCGATTGGAAGCGGACATCGCTTTGGAACGACTCCTGGACCGGTTCGGAGTGATCGAACCGGACCTCTCTGACCTCTCCCCGCAGTCGCTCGTTTACGGCGTCGATTCGCTCCCCTGTTACGTCAGCGAATAGCGAACCGTATCCGTATCGGGGCGAGCGTCCCATAGCTCTCGTCGTTCGGCCCGTTGAGGATGCGAGTAATGGGGCCTCCAAGTGAGCAGCCAAATTCATGTCCGATAGGGGGACAGTTTGGAAAAAGCTGATACGGATACGTACATCAATTACTAGGGATGAGTTCCTCCAACCCGCAGGGTTTGCAGGCGTTCCCCGACGAACTATCCGAGCGGAAAGCGTGGCTCGAACCGTTCGACTGGTATCGGGAGATGCGCGACCAGGCACCGGTTCGGTACGACCCGGTTCGACACGTGTGGGACGTGTTCCGGTACGACGACGTGAAGACCATACTCGCCGACGACGAGCGCTTTTCCGTGAGTCCGCGGAACGCGGACGGCTTTCAGGAACCGGAGGGCGAAGAGGCGGGCGTCATGCTCGACACGATGCTCCTGCAGGACCCGCCGCGACACGACGAACTCCGCGGCGTCGTGGACGACGAGTTCAGCCCTCGTTCGATTCGGGAGCTAGAACCGCGCATCCGCGAATTGACCACTGAACTGTTGGACGAAATCCTCGACAACGGAGACGAAATCGACCTCGTGGAGGAGTTCGCCTACCCGCTTCCGGTCATCGTCATCGCCGAACTGCTCGGCGTTCCGGCCGAGGACCGCGACCAGTTCAAAACGTGGTCCGACGCCATCGTCTCCGCCGCGAGCGAGGACGAGAACACGGAGGAGTTCTACGAACGCCAAGGCGAGATGCGCCAAGAGATGGCGTTCTACTTCGTCCAACTCATGGAGGACCGACGGGAGAACCCACAGGACGACCTCATTTCGACGCTCGTCAACGCCGAAATCGACGGCGATCCGCTCTCGCACCGCGAAATCCTCGGAACGTGTATCCTGTTGCTCGTCGCCGGGAACATCACGACGACGAACCTCATCACGAACGCGATGCGGTGTTTCGACGAGGACGACACGTTCGACGAGTTAGCAGGTGACGACAAGGCGCTCACCACCGCAATCGAGGAGGTGCTTCGCTACCGGTCGCCCGTGCAGGCCATGACCCGCGTGGCGATGGAGGACGTGACGATAGGGGGCGAAACCATCGAGGAAGGCGACCGAATCTCCGTCTGGATGGGTTCCGCCAACCGCGACGAACGGAAGTTCGACGACGCCGACGAGTTCCGCGCCGACCGCGTTCCGAACCAGCACCTCGGCTTCGGCTACAGCACCCACTACTGCCTCGGCGCGCCGCTCGCCCGACTCGAAGCCAAAGTCGCCCTCTCGGAACTGTTCTCGCGCGTGTCGAACATCACGATTCCCGAAACGACGCTCGAACCGACGCGGAGTTCGTTCATCTACGGCGTCGATTCGCTCCCGATTCGATTCGAGCGGGAGTGAGTCAGGGAGTAGATCTACACGACGCTTCTTTCCGGTTTTGCTTTCGGAGTATTGGTTGTCCAGCGCGCGTCAAGGATTACTGAGAAGTCGATACGAAGTTGCTTGATGATGGAAAAAGGGGATGTCTCCCCAAATGACTCCACCAAGTCCAGTTAACCGTTCATCGTCAATCTACGAAAATGTACCCCACACATTCCCGATACGTATGATAGTTGAATAAATGAACAACTATTCAACCATCGTCTGACTTCTACGAAGGTCCGTTTGTAACGCAGAAGGATCGGTGGGTCGAGTGAGAGTTTATCCTCGTGGGAAGCCTCTCTACTATCATGAGCCTCGATGTAGCGACGCCCACCGCACCGACCATCTACCGCGAGACGCGGGACGAACAGTATGAGTCCGACGTGGACAAGCGCGCGGACTTGCAGTCGTATCTGGACGACGAGGAGAACGCGTGGGAGGAGGGGTTCAGCGACTGGGCGGACGAGACCGCGCTTTCGGTGGACGATTATCAAATCGCGCTCGACCTCGGATACATCGAGGAGTTCGATTTCTACTGGAATCCGGAAGGGGAGGAAGTCGAGTACGAGACGCCCGAAATCCCGGACGACTGGGAAGAGAAGGAGCAATACGCCGAGGTGGATTCGTGGTCGACCGTCTCGGCCATCAACGAGGAACTGGACGAACTCGGGGAGACGGTCGCGGGACTTCTCACCGACTACTACGTCGAATGGGGGAGCGAACGCGACATCGTGGAGACGTTCGGCGACCAGTACAACGGTCGGGACGACGCGATGCCGGAGAACATCCGCGAGGACAGTCGCTACGAGGAGGATTAAGACGGAGAGTCGATTCCGAAGCGTGACGAGGACTCCTCTTCTCGGATGTGAAGCGTCGTGCGGACGGGCGGATAGTCGTCGAGCGAGAAGCGGACGACGACGAGGTCGTCCGCGACCGTTTCGAGGTCGTCGACGGTCGGCGTCTCGTCGCCCGTGATTTTCAATCCGAGCCACTTCGCTCGCTCGATACCGTAGCGGACGAGGGCGCTCCGGACGAATTCGGCGATATCGCGCGCGTCGGTGATGGCGAGTCCGGTCGCCTTTCGGCGATACCCCCGAAGCCAGATGGTCGCGGGGTGTTCCTCGCGAAAGTTCTTCCACCAGTTGCTCTGCTGACGAAGCGTGGTCGCGATGAGGGTGTCACCGCGACGGTCGTAAGCGACGGGGGTGGTGTAGCGGGACCCCGAATATCGTCCGACGTAGGAGAGGAGCATGAGCCGGTCGCTCACCAGCCAGTGAAGCTTCGAACGGAGCAACCGTCGCAGGATTGGGTTGGCGACGTACTTTTCGGCGAGAAAAAACGGGGTTGGCGGGTTCCGAAGTTCGACCGACGGCTCCGACTCGTCCGGACCAGTCGTGTCGTCAGTCGGCATGAACGTACCTCCGTCCCCGCGGGACGTAATTCCTGCGACTGAATGCCATACGAATCGATGGACGAGTGGCGGCTTAAATCGTCCGTCGGACGAACGACGTGGTTCCGGAATTCACACAGCGCGGCGATACTGTCGGGGCCATTCGACGCGGTCTTCAGCGTCGAGTTCCGTCGCGGCATGGAGCGTGAAGTACGGGTCGCGGAGGTGTTCGCGGCCGATGATCGCGAGGTCGCCCCGACCGTTTCGGATGAGCGCGTCGGCCTGTGCGGGTTCGGTGATGCCGCCGACGGCGCGACGGGGACGTCGGTCTCCTCGCGGATTCGCTCGGCGAACGGGACCTGATAGTTCGGGCCGGGGTTCGGTATCTGCTGGTCGGGGTGCAGTCCACCGGCACTCACGTCGATGAGGTCGGCACCCAGGCCGTGGAGTTCCTCGGAGAGGTGAACCGAGTCCTCGATGGTCCACGATTCCCGATCCGACAGCCAGTCGGTCGCGGAGATGCGAACGAAGACGGGTTTGTCGTCGGGCCACACCTCGCGGACCGCTTCCGTGACTTCCCGAACGATTCGGGTTCGGTTCTCCAGACTGCCGCCGTATTCGTCCTCGCGGCGGTTCGTGACGGGCGAGAGGAACTCGTGGAGGAGGTAGCCGTGCGCGGCGTGAACTTCCGCGATCTCGAATCCAGCGTCGAGCGCGCGCTCGGCCGCCGACGCGAACGAATCGACGACGGTTGCGATGTCGTCGGTCGTCATCTCGCGCAGTTCCGGCGGCGTGTCGTCGTACGGCCACGGTTCGGCACTCGGCGCGATGGTTTCCCACCCATCGTCGTCGGGTTGGAGGGGTTGGTTGCCGCCCCACGGACTGGTCTTGCTCGCCTTACGGCCCGCGTGAGCGAGTTGAATCGCCGGAAGCGCACCACGGTCGCGAATGAATTCGGCGGTCGGAGCGAGCGCGTCGGCGTGCTCGTCGCTCCAGATGCCGAGGTCGTCCGGCGAGATTCGACCGCGGGGTTCGACGGCGGTCGCTTCGGTCATCACGATGCCAGCACCGCCCGTAGCGCGGCTTCCGAGGTGCACGTGATGCCAGTCGGTAGCCAGCCCGTCACCGTCACAGGAGTACTGACACATCGGCGACACCATCACACGGTTTCGCGCCGTCGATTCTCGAAACGTGACGCTACTGAACAGGTCGTCGGTCATCGGTTTTCGATAGGGATTGGATGCTTTAAACAGCTACAAACGCCGCCGGATTTGCCGACTCTTCCTCCCGCTGCAATCCGAATACTTATCGTACTTTAGGTATTGTGTCCGGAACAATGGACGAGCGTGGCGAAAACAGTGCCGAGACAGGGGAAACTACTGTAACCTTTACTCGGGAGCTGGCGCGACTCAAGCGCAGGGGGTGCGGTCTCTTGCTCGTTGGTCCGGAACCCGCCATGCACCGGGCGTGCGACCGTCTTCTCGGAGATGCCACTGCCGAGCCACGGCGACGGGTGTTCGTTCGAACGGCCGGGAAAGCCCCCCAGACACACATGCCGAGCGACGACGCCTCGACGCCGAAGGTAGACACCAACGCGAACGCGAACGCCGCCGACGTGAAGATCATCGAACAACCGACCGCCGTTCGAAGCACCTCGACGACATCGAGCACGGGGAACCATTCCGACAGAACCGTGCTCGAAACCGACGGCCTCGCCGAACTCGGCATCGAAATTTCGAACGCGATAGACGAGTTCGAACGCGAGAGCGGGGCACTCTCGTCGGGGGAACTCCGCGTCTGTCTCGACTCGCTCACGCCGCTGGTCGAGACGCACGACCACGAGTCCCTCTTTCGGTTTCTCCACGTGTTGACCGGCCGCATCAAAACCGTCGACGGAATGGGGCACTTCCACCTCCCGGTGGAGATGGATTCGAGGGTCGTCCGCACCCTGCTTCCCGTTTTCGACGCCGCCATCGAACTTCGAATGATCGGCAGCGACGTGGAACAACGATGGCATTTGGTCCAACAGAACGTGACGACCGAGTGGCTATCGCTCTGAGGCGGCCGTTTCTCGTTCGGTTTTGATTCGGTTTTGGTTCGGTTTTGATTCAGTTTTGGTTCGGTTTTGATTCGGGTGACGAATCAACAATCGAACACCGGAATCATCGTGTAGATAACAACGGAATTATCATGTTGAACCGTGGGTTGGGTATCGATTTTGACACGCGACCGAGGTTGACAGCTGTTCAGTTTTCGCCACTATCGAGATGAATCCTATTTCGGACGCATACATCGCCCACTCGATTCGAGAGCGGGTTTCGAACGGGAAGATGGTGTTCTAAAACTAGCTCCGATTCGGCCTAAAACGAGTCGTTTGTCGTATTTCTGGGGTAGCGTTCCGTTGTCGAATCGATAAAAGCAAACTTCCGGTGTTAATCCGGTTGTGAGTAAATAATTTACCTACTGAGTCCCAAGGTGTAACCATGTCACAGAAACCGATTCATCGACGGGAGCAACTCTACATCGATGGTGAGTGGCTAGACGCCGACGGCACCCTCGACGTTACCGACCTCGCGGACGGTGGCGTCTTCGCGGAAGTCGCCGCAGCGGACGCCGAACAGGCCGACAAAGCGCTCGCCGCCACGGAACGGGCAGAGGCCGAAATGCGCGAAACGACCATTCCACAGCGCGCCGAGTGGATGGAGGAGATCGCGGACGGCCTCCTCGAACGAAAGGAGGAACTGGCCGAAGTGATCGTGCGCGAAGCCGGAAAGCCGATTTCGAGCGCTCGCGGCGAAGTCGAGAGCGCGGCAGAGCGCTTCCGCCGTGCGGCGGAAGAGGCCCACGACCTGCAGGGTGAGTTCCGCAAAGGGACGACCGGCGGCCACGAAGGCTGGGAAGCGATCCTCAAGCCGGAGCCGGTCGGAACGATTCTGGCGATTACGCCGTACAACTACCCCCTCGCAACGACCGCGCTGGAAGTCGCACCGGCGCTCGCGGCGGGTAACTGCGTCATCCTCAAACCGGCCAGCAAGACGCCGGTCAGTGCGGCGATTCTGGCGACGTGATCTCCGACCTCGACCTTCCCAAGGGCGCGTTCAACTTCACCCCCGGACGCGGGAGCGAAATCGGCGACCTGCTCGTCGGCGACAACCGTATCAACATGATCACGATGACCGGCAGCAGCGCGGCCGGAAAGCACGTCGCGCGCAAGAGCGGGATGGTCAACCTACACATGGAACTCGGCGGCAACGCACCTGCGGTCATCTTCCCGGACGCGGACCTCTCGGAAGTCGCCGATGCCTGTGCGAAAGGGTCGCTGAAGTACGCCGGACAGCGCTGTTCGGCCGTCAGCCGAGTGCTCGCGCACGAGAGCATCCACGACGACGTCGTCGACCGAATCGACGCCGCGATGGACGAGTGGACCGTCGGCGACCTCTTCGACGAGGACACCCAGATGGGACCGCTCATCAGCGAGGACCAGGCTGAATGGGTCGAGGAACTCGTCGAGGATGCGCTCGACAAGGGAGCAGACCTCGTTCGCGGTGGCGACCGAGACGGGCAGTTCTTCGAACCGACGCTGCTGGCGAACGTCCCGCACGACGCCCGAATCATCCACGAGGAACAGTTCGGTCCCGTCGCTGCGGTCACGACGTTCGAGACCGAGGAGGACGCCATCGACATCTCGAACGGCGGTGACCTCGCGCTGGACGCGGCCGTGTTCACGGACGACTACGACCGTGCGCGCCGGATGGCCGACAAACTCGACGCCGGAGCGGTCCGGATCAACGGTGCGCCCAGCCACGGACTCGGAGACATCCCGTTCGGCGGGAACAAGGGTTCGGGAATCGGTCGGCAAGGGCTCAACCTGACGATAAAGGAGATGGTCCGGCACAAGAGCATCATACTGTAAGCGGTACGAGAGCATCATCCTCTAAATTCGACGGAAGCGAATCTACCGCGAAATCTGACCTCGTTGATTTTCCAACGGTCGTCTTCCGGACGGTAGTACCGTCTCTCCGTGGCGTAGTTGTGGCTCTTTTGACACAGGAACGCCGTCGAAGAACCCCGTCGTTCCGCTGTGTCTGACGGACACGAAAATCGGGATAGTCCCTCCGTTCCGCGGAACGGGACGAAGTTCGAAACTGGTTTTTTACGCGTCGTTCCGCTATTTTCTGTGATTATAGGGGCAACGCCGCTTCGAATCGAAGAGACGGGCAACCCCGTCGTTCCGCTGTCTTTTGGTGAGCCAATTCGGTGTTTTGACCCCCACCGCCGTTCCGCTGTTTGTTCCCGTGTTCCAGAAATAAGCCATATTAGTAAAACAATGTAAAAGGAGAATTTAGTCGAGTTCGGTACCGAAGAGTCCGGTGCTAAAACTGATCGGTTCGGAACATCTGTTGGCGGAAATGTGGTACTATCGCTGGCGGAAATGTGGTACTATCGCTGGCGGAAATGTGGTACTATCGCTGGCGGAAATGTGGTATTGTCGTTGGCGACGGGTGTAGATTCGTCGCTGGATGGAACGTCTATTTGGGCGTGACCAATGGGTTTCCCGTCTCACCGAACCCCATCGTTCCGCTGTTCATTCGGCACCGATGCTCCGGTTGACCGTTTCGTCGTGGTCGATTCTCCACCAAACGGGTTCCGTATAGCTACCCGTCGTTCCATCGTCTTTTGTCACCCTCGGTTCCGAAATGACGGTTTAGAGGGTCTCGTGTCGGGATTTTGTTCCCCCACCCCGTCGTTCCGCTGTTTTTTGATACCGAATTACAGGAAATAGTTCGGATTCGTCGTCCCTATCCGTTCGGTTGGACCCCACCGTTCCGCTGTTCATCATGCGACGAGCACGGAGGGATACCGATCCGCTAGCCGTTGAAAAGTGATAATTGTGGAAAGGTGAACATGCAGTTGAAAGGGACGCTCCAATACCGGTGGAAGAAGAATGATTTCAGCATCTGTTGGAAAGTTCCAGCGTCAGTGGGAAACGGTTCCAACGTCAGTAGAAAACGATTGCAGCGTCGGTGCAGGACACCGACTCGGTGGCGACTGGATCAAGTCTGTCTTCGAGGAGGGCGGTTGCGCTCCGCGGGAAGTGGTTGCGCTCCGCGGGAAGTGGTTGCGCTCCGCGGAATCTGCCATAGCCGGGACATTGAGTGGCATGGAACATACACCGTCGTTCCGCTGTCTTTCGCAAGGGGTTACTCGCTCGTCCCGGGTGTTGCCGACTCGAACGGTGGTTCTCCCCCACCCCACCGTTCCGTTGTTCTTCATAGTCATGGGGAGCGACGAAGGAAAGGTCCACTTCCGGAGTTTCCTCTGTCTGTGGGCATTTATAAACACCCCCACCCCTCGATTCCGCTGAATCCCACGCCGAAGGTGGGCCGACGAAAATACGACTCCGACGAACGACGGGGAACCGAATATCATTCATCGACTATGTCCGGTGAAATAGTCGATTTAGTCTAGTTTACGGATATTGTTGTGATGATACCGTCTTGAATCTTCCCATACTAGAAGCCCCTTCTTCCCCCCACCCCACCGTTCGTTCCCCACTCAGCGGAATCGAGGGGTGGGGGTGGTATTTAAGCAAACGGAACAGAAGAAACACCGGAATCAGAGGAACGGATGGTTCTCCGTGTCTTTCCCTCGATTCCGTTCCCGACGTATCACACGAGAACGGGTGGTCTGGGTAGGCTATGTCCGTTTTTCCCTATTCAGACGAAACATCGGAATCAGAGGAACGGGTGGTTCGGAAGGGTTATACCACTCCTCCGATTGCGATGGAATAATGGGTTCATTCGAGTTCGTTCGCGAACATTCTCCGTACAAAAATCGTGAAGCACTGTTGGACGATTACACGCCCGACACGCTGGTGGGACGGGATTCCGAGTTGGAGGAATATCACGGTGCGCTCCAACCCGCGATTTACGGCGAGCAACCGGACAACATCTTCCTTTACGGGAAAGCCGGTGTGGGGAAAACCGCCGCGACGCGATTCTTGCTGGACAAACTGGAGAACAACGCCGACGACTACGACGACCTCGACATCTTCACCGAACTGGTCAACTGCGACGGTCTCAACTCCAGTTATCGCGTGGCGAGTCACCTCGTGAACACCCTTCGAGACCCCGCGAACCGAATCAGCGAGACCGGCTATTCGCGCTCGCAAGTGTACGAACTCATGTGGGACGAACTCGACAGCCACGGCGGAATCATCCTCCTCGTGCTGGACGAAATCGACCACCTGAAGGACGACAGCATCCTCTATCAACTCTCCCGTGCACGCGAAAACGGCAACCTCACCGAAGCCCGAATCGGCCTCATCGGTATCAGCAACGACCTCACGTTCCGCGACGGACTCTCGCCGAAAGTCCGTTCCTCGCTCTGTGAGCGGTCCATCTCTTTTTCGACCTACGACGCGAACGAACTCCGCGCCGTCCTCGACCAGCGTCGGGAAGTCGCGTTCAAGGACGACGTGCTGACCGATGACGTGATTCCACTCTGTGCGGCGTTCGGCGCACAGGAATCCGGCGACGCGCGAAAGGCACTCGACTTGCTCTTGAAGGCGGGCGACCTCGCTCGCGAGGAAAACGCCGCTCGCGTGTCGGAAGAACACGTCCGACGCGGTCGCGACCTGCTCGAACGCGAGCAGGTCCGCTCGTGGTATCGCCGATTTGAACGACCACGAGCGACTGGTCGTCTACGCGCTCGCGACGCTCGAAGCGGAGGGCGAGACGCCCGCTCGTTCCCGCGAAATTTACTCCCGATACAAGGCGCTCTCGGTGACCGCCCAGCGCGAGGCCCTGACCGCTCGCTGGCTACGCGAGCACCTGGACGACCTCGCGATGCTCGGAATCCTCTCCGTGTCGGAGATCAACGAAGGGTCCGCGGGCGGAAAGTATCGCGAATACGCGCTTCAGCAGGACCTCGCGGTCGTGCTGGATGCGCTGGAAGAAACCCTCGAAGCGATGGGGGTTCACACGAGCGTCAAGGGCTACGTATAGCGACGATACCCGAGTCTTCAAACGTACTCCTCGACCTCGGCCTCTATCGACGCTGCTTTGTCTTCTATCGATTTCCGCTCGAAATACGCCACCTCGACGACGACGACGACGATCGTAATGATGGCGACCGTCCAGAACACCGAGTTCTCCGCCGTGTAGAGGTGCCAGACCAGCGCCACGATGGTCGCCATCGCGCCGACGGTGCCGATGGCGGGAACGATTGCCGTTTTCAGGTCGCCGCTGCTCCGATTTTTCAGCGCCAGATAGCTCGCGGCGCCGAAGATGGTGATGAATGCGAGGGATGCGAACGACGAGATCCCGTTGAGACTCCCGACGACGGTGAACGCCGCCGTCAGCGTCCCGAGGATGATCAGCGCTCGAACCGGTTCGCCGCCGCCGTTGCCACCGATCTGTGCGGGGAGATAGTCCTCCGACACCATCTTGCTGAGGAGTCGCGAGGAACTGAACAGCGTCGCGTTGATGGCGCTCCCGGTCGAGAACAGCGCGGCGATGGAGATGAGAACGAATCCGGTCTGCCCGAGAAACGGCCTCGCGGCGACCGCCAGCGCCGTTTCCGCGTTCGCCTTGATGACGTGTGGGGGCACGAGGTTCGTCGTGACGACGGCGACGATGATGTAAATCGCCGTTACGCCGACGATGGAGATGTAGATCGCCTTTCGTATCGTCTCGGCCGGATTTTTGATGCTGTCACGGTCGAACAACAGCAGTTCCCAACCTTCGAACGCGACGAACGAGAGCGCCGCCGCGATAATCGGACCGACGCCGAGTTTCGCGAACCCGGTGTGGAGCTTTCCGTTTTTGTATCCGTAGTAGAGACCACCGAAGCCGAACACCAGCAGTATGAGCACTTTCAAGCCGACGAGAACGTCTTCCGTCCGGCCGGACGCGTGTGCGCCGAGCACGTTCAGACCGACGAACAGGACGATGACGAGTCCGGAGACGAACGGCCGTGCCGGAATTCCCGCGATCCTCGTGAGGCCGACGAGTTCGGTGAAGTAGCCGCCGAACGCGTAGGAGTACATCGCCATCGTGCCGATGTAGCCGACGATAAAGGTCCATCCCGTCATCCCCGCCAGTTTCGTACTTCCGGTGAACCGCTCGATGTAGGTGAGCGGCCCACCGCCGTCGTTCGAGAGTTTGCCCAAACGAACGAACGAGTAGCCCGCGGCCATCGCGATGATCCCCGCGACGATGAACGCGAGCCACGCCAGCGTGTCCGCAGCGGCCGCTACGACGCCGAGAACGGCGAAAATACCGCCACCAACCATCCCACCCACCGCCATCGAAATCGACTCGGTCAACCCGATCTTTTCGGACGCCATATATCACCACCGGCGTTCCAGCATATCAATAGTACCGAAAAACTGTCGATTAAATCACCAGAAAGTGCGGACAAATCGTCGATAACTCCCGGTCGTCCGAACTGGACGACTATTCATTTCGATCGGGTTTCGGTGGCCGTGAACCGTGGGGTAATCGCACCCTTATCCGGTCGATATTCGGTTGTCGTGATTACCGTCACGAAACGATGGCTCGCCGTTCGCGTGCCGCGGTTTCACGATACGAACGATAATCGTCGTTTATTGGCTCTCGCCAATCGTTTGTGGGCATGGCTCGCGACAGATCGATCAGCCAGACACGACGACGGTTCTTGACGATGACAGGCGGTACGCTCGTCGGTATGACGGCCGTCGGGGCCGCTCAGCAGAACGAACATCGAATGGACGAATCGTTCCAACTGGGTGGGCGCGTTCAAGGGTGGCAGGGGAGAGCCCCGAACTCCATCAAGGGACAGAAGAACCCGACGCTGAAGCTTCAGACCGGTCAGGTGTATCAGGTGACGTGGACGAACATGGACGGTCAACCGCACGATTTCGCCCTTCAGGATTCCAACGGGAACAACCTCAAAGTCATCTATCCGAACGTACGGACGAACGAGAACGGCGGTGGGGGCGACCACATGGGGAACGGCGGCGGAAACATGGGTGGCGGCAGCACGAAACCGCCGAAGAACGCCATCAGCAAGACGAAAACCGTCCAGAAGAAAGGCGCGACACAGACCCTCCAGTTCGTCGCCACGAGCGAGATCAAGAAGTACTACTGCACCGTCCACCCGACGACGATGGTCGGGAAGGTACAAACGAGCGGCAAGGGTGGTTCGGGTGGAAGCGGCGACCATAGCGGTCACAACGGGGATCACAGCGGTGGGAGCGGTCACAACGGGGACCACATGGGTGGAAGCGGTGATCACGGCGGACACGATGGCGGAAACGGCGACCACATGGGCGGAAGCAACACCGACCACGACGGCAACGGAAACTAACGACATTTCTCGATTTTTCGACCCATTGTACTGTCGACCAGAACTATCGGCCTCGAACGACGTGCATGAACGAGAAGACCGGGTACGTTACTCAAACCGGCATGGAGTACGAGGAGGCGTTCGACGTCGCAAGTGACCTCGATTTCGACTACGTGGAGTCGATGATGGACGGCACGCTCTCGCTCGAAGTGTTCACTCTCGACGACGGCTACATGGGGACGAGCAAGACGTATCTGGACGGACTGCTGTAAACTGCTCGCCGGAAACGGCTCTCGGGAATGTCGGAATATCATACTTTCTTCTAAAATATCCGATTCCTGCTAGCGGCGGAAGTAAATCCTTTCCTACTAGCCCGCCCACGAAAAACCATGTCGAACTCATCGACGCCACGGATTCTCGTTTCCGGCGAGACGCTTATCGATTTCCTCCCCGAACGATCCGGCCCGCTCTCGGAGGTACCGACGTTCGAGCGCCGTCCGGGTGGTGCGCCCGCGAACGTCGCGGTGGCGCTCTCCCGACTGAACGAGACGCCCTGGTTCTGGACGCGAATCGCCCGCGATCCGTTCGGCGACTACCTCTCGAAGGTGCTCGATGCGGACCTCCCGGACCGGTTCGTGGAGCGCGACGCGGACGCGAAGACGACGCTGGCGTTCGTTACTCACGACGAGACGAACGACCGGGCGTTCACCTTCTACCGCGATGGAACCGCAGACACGCGACTGCAACCCGGTGGGGTGTCGGACGAGGCGCTCGCCGAGGTCGATTGGGTGTACGTCGGCGGCGTGATGCTGGCGAGCGATCCGGCGCGAACCGCGACGTTCGACCTCGCCGAGCGCGCCAACGAGGCGGACTGTTCGGTGATATTCGACCGAACGCGCGTCCGGAACTCTGGTCCGAGGGCGGCGGCGCGGACGGAGCGGTCGAATTCGCGGAGGCGGTGGACGAAATGCTGTCCCTCGTGGACGTCGTGAAGGCGACGCCCGAGGACCTCGAAATGGCTGGATTCGACGGCGAGGATGCGGCCTCGCTCGCGGCGAACGTCTGCGAGGCGGGACCGCACACGTGCCTCCTCACGCTCGGCGGGGACGGTGCCCACGCGCACGCGAGCGACGATGCCGACAGGCGGGGTCCGCGACTCACGGGGGCTACGACGTGTCGGTCGTCGACACGACCGGCGCTGGGGACGCCTTTACCGCCGGGGCGCTCGCGGCGCTGGCCGACGACGAATCGGGCGGTTCGCTCGACGCGGTCCTCGAATTCGCCAACGCCGTGGCCGCCATGACGACCACCGAACCCGGCGCGATGACGGCGCTCCCTGATCGCGCCGCCGTCGCGGAATTACGAGAATCGTAATCAAAACGGCGAGATTCGTAACGTCACTTTTAAGCATCCTTCGGAAAATCGGAGAGTAGAGTACGTTCAACGAGCTATGAGTGACAGCACAGGCGAGACGACCGGGGATTCGGCGCTCGAAGAGGCGTCGTTCGTGGAGTATGGTATCGAAGAGAAACCGCCGCTGGGGGAATCGGTCCTGCTGGGATTCCAGCACTATCTGACGATGATCGGGGCGAACATCGCGGTGCCGCTGGCGCTGGCTGGCGCGATGAAGATGCCGCCAGCACAGACGGCCCAGTTCATCGGGACGTTCTTCGTCGTCTCCGGGATCGCGACGTTGGCCCAGACGACGTTCGGCAATCGCTACCCCATCGTGCAGGGAGCGACGTTCTCGATGCTCGCACCCGCGCTCGCCATCATCGGCGTCATCGGCGCGGGGTGGCGCGTAACCCTGCTCGAATTGCAGGGCGCAGTCATCGCGGCCAGTGCGGTCGAGGTGTTGGTCGGCTATCTCGGGTTGATGGGTCGACTGAAAAAGCACCTCTCGCCGGTCGTCATCGCGCCGACCATCGCGCTCATCGGTCTGTCGCTGTTCAGCGTTCCACAGATCACCGCTTCCAACCAGAACTGGCTGCTCGTCGGTCTCACGCTCGGTCTCATCGTCCTCTTCTCGCAGTATCTCGACAACCATCGCGCGTTCCGCCTGTTTCCCGTCCTCCTCGGCGTCATCACGGCGTGGGCAATCGCGTTCATGCTCTCCTACACGGGCGTCTACACGCCGTCGAATCCGGGCTACGTGGACTACATGAGCGTCGTCCACGCCAACCTCTTCCAGCCCGTTATGCCCCTCCAGTGGGGGATGCCGCGCTTCACGCTCCCGTACATCGTCGGGATGTTCGCGGGCGTCGTCGCCTCCATGATCGAGAGCTTCGGCGACTATCACGCCGTGGCCCGCCTGTCGGGCGTCGGCGCGCCGAGCAAGAAGCGCATCGACCACGGTATCGGCATGGAGGGTCTCGCCAGCGTCTTCGCCGGACTCATGGGTACCGGCAACGGTTCGACCTCCTACTCCGAGAACATCGGCGCGATCGGTCTGACCGGCGTCGCCTCGCGCTACGTCGTCCAGATCGGTGCCGTCGTCATGCTCGTCGTCGGCTTCGTCGGCTACTTCGGCCAACTCGTGGCGACGATTCCGAGCCCCATCGTCGGCGGCCTGTTCATCGCCATGTTCGGCCAGATTTCAGCCGTCGGGCTCTCGAACCTGAAGTACGTCGATCTCGATTCCTCGCGTAACCTCTTCATCGTCGGTCTCGCCACGTTCTCAGGGCTCGCCATCCCGGCGTACATCGGGAACATCGACGCCGCGGCATTCCAGCAGGGAATGCAGGGCGTGTCAGTGCTCGGCCCCGCTCTCGGGACCGACATCGTCTCGAACACGCTGTACGTCGTCCTCGGAACGGGGATGGCCGTCGGCGGTCTCGTCGCGTTCGTGCTCGACAACACGGTCGAGGGAACCCGCGAGGAACGCGGCCTCGAAGCGTGGGAGTCCATCACTGAGGACGAGGGCGACTTCAAGAGCGCGTTGGAGCGGTTCGAGTCGAAATCCGGTTCCGACTCGACGCGGGCCGACTGAACCGTCGAATCGACACGCTCGACGCGACCGATTGAACGACGGAAACGATCGATCCGGCCCACAACCTTTTATTCTGACGAATCGTGAGTAGGGGTAGCACCCATCACGGGTGAAACCCATGACGACGAACGAATCGGAGTCCACGACGGAATCGTCCCTACGCGAATCGTCCACCGCAGAATCAACCCCGAAGTCGGAAGTCGAAACGCTCCGTGAAGAACTCGAAGCGACGAAGGACCGCCTGCGTATCGTCGAACAGAACGTCAAGTGGATGGCTCAACACCAAGCCGTCGAAACCGGAAAGAGCGTCTGTCCGTCCTGTAATTCGAACGGCTCGCTGCGAGTCGAACGAACCGCGACAGGCAAGAAAACGGTCTCGTGTCGCAACTGCGGTGATCGGCTCATCTGACGACGATACGGCGCGTCCGCGGTCCGTCGCAGTCCACGAAGAGGATGGACTGCCACGTCCCGAGCAGCAACTCGCCGTCTTCGACGGGAACGGTGACGTGTTCTCCGAGCAACATCGAGCGGAGATGGGCGTCGGCGTTCCCGTCCAACTGGTCGTGGCTGTAGTCGTCACCCCGAGGGACGAGGCGTGACAAGAGGGTTTTGAAGTCAGAGCGGAGTCGGCGCTCGTCTTCGTTGACGACCACGCCAGCGGTCGTGTGCGGGACGAAGACGGTACACGTCGTTTCGGCGTTCTCGGCGTGTTCGGCCACTCGATCCGTGATGTCGACGATGTCCACGTGCTTCGACGTGGTAACCTCGAATTCCATGGCTCGGTTTCGACGTTCGATCATAAAACGCTTCGCTGAACGACGGTAAAAAAGATGGAGCGGTGCGGCCGTCGAACGGGCGCTTCGAACGCTGTCGGTGTGTTCACTGATCACAAACAAAACATATCTTGATCGAAAGGTACTTTGGCTGGTTTGTTATTCGTGGCAATATATGTTAGATGATGTGTCTAGAAGAAAATATATTCGTCTCGCGGGGGGTTCCCTTCCCGCAATCAGCGGTCTCGCTGGTTGTCTCGGTGGGGAACTGAACCAGCAACCGATCCGCGTCGGTGCACTCCTCCCGCTTTCGGCCTCGGGCGCTCTCGGTACGGTGGCGAAACACCACCGTCGCGCCATCGAGGCGGCGGTCGCGGATATCAACGATGCTGGCGGCCCGCTCGACCGGAAACTCGATCTCACGGTCGGTGACAGCGAACTCGACCAGTCGGCCGCAAAGACGGCGTTCGACTCGTTCGTGGACGACGACGTCGTCGGATTCGTCGGCCCCGTCACCACGGATATCTCGATGTCCCTCGCCGACGACCTCGCCCGGGAGCGGGTCATCGCCATCAGTCCGTCGAGCACGTATCCGGACCTCGCATCTGCGGCCGTACGGGACGGGACGAAGTACTTCGCTCGGACCGCCGCCAACGACGTTCAACAGGCGCGTGTGATGGCGAAGATACTCGACGACGACCGCTACGTGGCCGCCGACACCGTCGCCATCGCGCACGCCGACAACGATTTCGGGAAAGGGCTTGCGACGGCCATCGACGAGCGAATCTCCGGCGAGACGGTCGCGATCGTTCCGTTCACGCCCGGAACGGACGACTACTTGAAACAGGTCGAGACGGTCGTCCAGTCCGAGGCCGACGCCGTCGCGTTCGTCAGCGAACCCGGTAATACGGCGATGCTCGAACAGCTAATCAGCTATCCGTATTACGGCGAGTCCGTCCTCAGCGAGGGACTCATCCCGGAGAACGTTCCGCTGTACATGAACGGCATGTACAGCGCGTCGGTCGCAACCGAGCGGACGTCGAGTTCCATCGAACTGTCACAGAAACTCGACGACATCACGCCGCTCGCACCCTACACGCAACACGCCTACGACGCCGCGTTCCTTCTCGGCCTCGCGATAGAACAAGCGGGAGAGGCGGATGCGACCGCCATCAGCGACTCCCTTCCTTCCGTTTCCGGCGGAGTCGGGCAGACCGTCACCGTCGGCGAGTTCGAGCGGGCGAAGACGCTCGTCTCCGCGGATCGAACGGTGAACTATCGTGGCGCATCGGGACCGGTCGATCTGAACGACGACCTCGAACCGCTGGACTCGTACGTGATCGAACGCGTGACCGACTTCGAACTCGATGAACTGGAACTGCTCCGTGCGTGGGTTTTCGAGGAGGAGTCGACGGAATGACCGACTCCAACCCCTCGCGCCGAAAACGGGTTTCGACGCGCCTACGACGGGTCGTGCCGTTCAGAATCCGTCGAAGCTACGCGGCGCGGTTCGGTGCGGTGTTGTTCGCCATCCTCGTCCTCATCGCCGCCAGCGGGGCCTACATCCACTTCGATACGAAAGACCTCGTGGCGGGCCAAACGGACAAGGAGATACGAAACGCCGCGAAAATCGAAGCCGACTCGCTCGACGCGTGGGTTTCGAAGAAACGCTCGACCGACCGTTTCCTCGCCTCGGTGATCGGCAAGGAGACGTCGAACACCGACCGGCAGACGTTCATCGAAAAGCAACTGGTGGACATGCCGTCCGATGTCCGAGCGATCCATTACTTCGACCGGAACGGCACCGTACTGGCGAGCACCGACGAGCAGTTGATCGGGACGCGAGTCGGCGTCTCGGACGCGGCGTGGGCGAACCAGTCGCTCATGTTTCCGACGCGGGACACGGTCCGCATCACGTCGCCGTACGAGGCGAACGGCGAACCGGTGACCTCGTTCGTGACACCGACCACGGATTCGTCCCGTCTGGTTATCCTCACGGTGTCCCTGTCGGAACGCTCTCACCTTCTCTCGTCGCCCACGACGACCGGTGACGTGACCATCGTCAACGGGCAGGGGACGGTCCTCCTCGACAACCGAAACGTCGGGCTGATGAACTCGTCCCCGGGCGTGTTCGATTCGGCCATCGAGAACGGGTTGGCCGGTCACAGCGACATTCAACACGTGTCCACCAACGGCTCGTCGTCGGTGATGGCCTACACGCCGGTTATCGGCACGGATTGGGTGTTGCTGTATCACGTTCCCAAGAGGACCGCGTTCGCACTCCAGACCCACGTCACGAAGAATATCGGGATTCTGGTGTTGATGGCGATTCTCTCGCTGTTGGCGGTCGGTCTCACCATCGGCCGCGGAACGGCGAAATCACTCGAATCCGTCTCCGAAACGGCCGACCGCATCGCGGCGGGCGAACTCGACGCCGACCCGCCAGAGACGAACCGGGAGGACGAGATGGGGCAGTTGTACGGATCGTTCGAGTCGATGCACGACTACCTGAACACGGTCGCGGATCAAGCCGACGCGCTCGCACGACAGGAGTTCGACGCGCCGGTGTTGGACGAATCGGTTCCCGGCGCGTTCGGCGAGACGCTCGAACGGATGCGCGACGACCTGCGGGTGATGGTTACCGACCTCGAACGCTCCCGCGCCGAAGCGGAGGAGGCGAAAGCGGACGCCGAGGCGGCCCAAGCGGATGCCGAAAAAGCGCAGACCGAGGCGGAAGCCGCGCAGGCTGATGCGGAACGGCTCAACGCGGCGCTCGACCGGAAAGCCACCGAGTTCAGCGACGTGATGGAAGCGGCCGCCGACGGCGACCTCACTCGGCGAATGTCGACCGAGAGTCCCACCCAGTCGATGACCGACATCGCGGAGGGATTCAACGAGATGATCGACGAACTCGAAGGGACGATTCGCAGCGTCAACGAGTTCGCCGAGGACGTCGCGGCCGCGAGTCAGGAGGTGACCGCGAGCACCAACGAAATCGAACGGGCGAGCGAGCAGGTGACGGAATCGACGCAGATGATGTCGGACGGCGCAGTCGAGCAGTCCGACCGCCTCGAACGGACGTCCGGGGAGATGGCGGAACTGTCGGCGACAATCGAGGAGGTCGCCGCGTCCGCCGAACAGGTGGCACAGTCGGCCCGGCGGACCGAGGCGCTCGGCCAGGACGGTCGCGAGGCGGCATCCGACGCCATCGACAAGATGTCCGTTATCGAATCCGGAACGGACGAAGTGGTCGATGGGATGGAGGAACTGGCGGTCGAAATCGACCGCATCGGCGACATCGTGGACCTCATCCGTTCCATCGCCGACCAGACGAACATGCTCGCGCTGAACGCCAACATCGAAGCGGCGAACGCCGACGGCGATACGGAAGGGTTCGAAGTCGTCGCAAACGAGGTCAAGGAGTTGGCGAACGAGACGAAGGAGGCGGTGGGTGACATCGAACGGCGTATCAACACGGTGAGCGAGCGGGCGAACGTGACCGTCGAAAACGTGCAGGAAACCCGTGAGGCGGTAGTTGACGGGTCCGACACCGTTCACGAGGCACAGGAGTCGTTGCAGTCCATCGTCTCCAAGGTGGAGGAGACGACCGGCGGCATCGCCGAGATAAACCACGTCACGGACGAGCAGGCGACGACGACGGAGGAAGTCGTCGCCGCCGTGGACGACGTGACGCGGATCAGCGACGAGACGGCCGCCGAAGCCGAGGACGTGGCGGCCGCCGCCGAGGAACAAACCGCCTCCGTCAGCGAAGTGGCGAGGAGCGCCGAGGCGCTCGCCGAACAGGCCGAAGCGCTCGCCGCGACGGTCGATGACTTCACCGTGAGTTACGGCGGCGACTCGACGAACTGAGAACGTTTCCGCCACCATCACCGATTTATCCCGTCGAAAAGACCTACCGCGCATGCATCAGCGAGCGAAGGAGTTCGAAACGCGCGCCGAGGAACGCTACGGGTTCGACGTGGACGTCCACGAGTTTCCCGAAGGGACGAAAACAGCGGAGGACGCCGCCGACGCAATCGGTTGTGACGTCGCACAGATCGCCAGCAGCCTCGTCTTTCGTGCCGATGGTGATCTCGTCATCGCCGTGACCAGCGGTGCGAACCGCGTGAGCGAGGAGAAGTTGGCCGCGTTGCTCGACGTCCCCGCGTCGGCGGTCGGGATGGCCGACGCCGACGCGATACGGGAGGCGGTTGGCTGGTCCATCGGCGGCGTTCCGCCGTTCTGCCACGACGCCGACGCCCCCGTCTATCTGGACGAGACCCTGACCGACTTCGAAACCGTTTGGGCCGCCGCAGGGACGCCGAAAGCCGTCTTTCCGATCACGCCGGAGGAACTGAAAACGTATGCCGAGGCGACGGTCGCCGACGTGAGCGAGTAGCGTCGGGCGAAAGTACAAATTCCCTTGAACTCTTACTTTCTGCCATGACACTTCTCGAAACGGTGGTGGTGTTGGTCGTGGATGTCACCCTCGGGGTTTGGCTCGGGGGGACGGTCTTCTTCTCGTTCATCGGCGCGCCGACGACGTTCGACGTGCTCGGCGACGGTGCCGAAGACGTCGTTACCACCCTGTTTTCGAGATACCAAACCTTCGGTACGATACTCGGTTTTACCGCCATCAACCTAGTCGTATTCGCACAGAGCGAGGCGATGCTCGATTCGACGTCCTCGTTGTTTATCTCCCCCCTCTTGCTCGTGGCGCTGTTCGTGACCATCTACGCACAGATAGTCCTCGTTCCGAAGATGAGACGCGCCGACGACGGATTTTTCCACTACCACCGGCGGTCGATTTTCCTGAACAGTGTGAGTATGCTCTCGCTCGTTGGCGGACTCGTCTGCTCGCACTTTTGATCGACTCGGACGAAATCGCCGGTACTCACTCAGCCTCCAAAGCTAAGGGCGTTCCCGGTGAATTCGTTCGAGAATCATGACGGACAAACTCGACGTTCGCGCGTTCGCGGTCGGTGGCGGGGTGATGTGGTCACTGTACGTGATGCTGGACGCGTGGATAGCACGGTTCGGGTGGGGCGACGAAACGGTCGAGACGCTCTCATCGCTGTACATCGGTTATCGACCGACGTTCCTCGGGGGACTCGTCGGCGCAGCGTGGGGGTTCATGGACGGCGCGCTCGCGGGAGCCATCGTCGCGACGGTGTACAACGCCCTCGCCCGCGAAGAAGAACCTTGATTGAGTAGTCGTCCCAACCCTCGGCTATGAGCCTTCTCGGAACCGGACTCCTCGTCGTCGCGGACGCGGCGCTGGGGATTTGGCTCGGGAGCATCGTCTTTTTCTCGTTCATCGGTGCGCCGACGACATTCGACGTGCTCGACGACGACGCCGGGCAGGTCGTCAACGCCATCTTCCCGAAATACTACGCCTTCGGGCTTGGACTGGGGTTCGTCGCGTTCGGCGCGGCCGTCATCGGGAACGCGACGGGCGCGTTCGACGGTCTCGTCGCCGCCGCGCTCGCCATCGTCGGCGTCGTTCTGAACGGCTACGCCCGCTGGGTGCTCATCCCGAAAATGGAGGCGGCGGGCGACGACGCCTTCGCACAGTACCACAAGCAATCCATCGTCCTGAACGGCGTCACGATGCTCGCCGTGGCGGGCGGCATCGTCGCAATCGTGGCCGCGACGGTCTGACCCCGGTACGATGAAAGGAACCTACACGCTGTTGGTCGAACTCAAGGACGCAACGAAAATCGAATTCGGCGCGAAAGGCACACGGAAACTCGATTCGGGATGGTACGCCTACACGGGAAGCGCCTTCGGACAGGGTGGCTTCTCGCGTATCGCTCGTCACGGGCGGGTAGCGTCGGGCGAAAACGACGCTCGCCATTGGCACATCGATTATTTGCTCGGGCACGATGGGTCGGCATTGGTGGATGACGTTCGGACAGAGGGCGAGGACGTGGAGTGTGCAGTTGCGAGGGAATTAGGTGAGGAGGTCGAACTAGTTTCGGGAATCGGAGCTTCGGATTGTGACTGTGATACGCATCTTCATTTTTCACCCGATAGGGAGCGGTTTGAAACCGTGATTCGGCGAGCGCACGAGTGATGCGAGACTGGATCTGGGAAACCGCCACAGGTTACGGTGCAGTATCCATGTGGATCGGTAGTTGCAGTCTCCGAGAAGCAAAATTTCCTTCGTAGCACACGACCGACCGCTTTCAAACCCTTCCCATTCGTTCTTTCTCACTTCGCCGTAAGGGACACTAGTTTTAATCTCGCTCTCAACGAACCGTCAGGACGATGGGTGACACCGTACTCACAGACCTTTTCGCGCCGTCTCGTGTCGCCGTCGTGGGAGCCACCGAGAGCGAGGGCTCCATCGGTCGCGCAATCGTGACCAACCTCCGCGACGAGTTCGACGGCGAGACGGTGCCCGTGAATCCGAACTACGATTCGGTGTTCGGACTGGACTGCTACCCGGACCTCGCGTCCGCGCCGGACATCGACCTCGCGGTCGTGGTCGTCCCGCCGCACGTCGCGGTGGACGTGGTTCGCGGGGCGGGCGAAGCCGGTATCAAAAACGTCGTGGTCATCACCGCCGGGTTCGGCGAGACCGGGAGCGAGGGAGCGTCGCGGGAGCGCGAGTTACAGGAGATAGCGGACGAATACGACCTGAACCTCGTCGGCCCGAACAGCCTCGGAGTGATGAGCACGCCGGTCGGCATGAACGCGACGTTCGGGCCGGAAAACGCGCTCCCGGGGTCGATGTCCTTCATGAGCCAGTCGGGGGCGTTCATCACGGCCGTCCTCGACTGGGCCAACGACGAGGGACTCGGGTTCAAGGACGTGGTGTCGCTCGGCAACAAGGCCGTGCTGAGCGAGACGGACTTCATCCGCGCGTGGGGCGAGGACCCTGAAACGGACGTGATACTGGGTTACCTCGAAGGCGTCGAGGACGGTGGGGCGTTCATCGAAACGGCCCGCGAGGTCACCCAAACCACGCCGATTGTAATGGTTAAATCCGGGCGCACCGACGCCGGGGCGCAGGCCGTCTCCTCGCACACCGGAACGCTGGCCGGGAGCGACCGGGCGTACGAGGCCGGACTCGAACAGGCGGGCGTCCTGCGGGTCGATTCGGTCCAAGGGCTGTTCGACTTCTCCCAGATTCTGGCGGGCCAGCCCCTGCCCGAACGGGATGACGTGGCGATCATCACGAACGCGGGCGGACCGGGGGTGATGACCACCGACGCGGTGGGGGATTCGACCCTCTCGCTGGCGTCGTTCACGGACGAAACACTGGATGCGCTCGCCGAGGCGTTACCCGAGGAGGCGAACATCTACAACCCGATCGACGCCATCGGTGACGCCGGTCTCGACCGCTTCCGCGAGGCCATCGACATCGCGCTCGGCGACGAGAACGTCGGGACTGCGGTCGTGCTCGCCGCGCCGACGGCCGTCATCGACTACGGCGAACTCGCCGAGGTCACCGTCGAACTGCAGGAGAAACACGGCAAGCCGGTCGCTGCGGCGCTGATGGGCGGCGAACGGACGGAAGCCGCGGCGGACGTCCTCCACGAGGGCGGGATTCCGAACTACTTCGACCCGGCCCGCGCGGTTCGGAGTCTGGACGCGCTCACCACGTACCGCGACATCAGCGAGCGCGAGTACGAGGCACCGACGACCTTCGACGTGGATCGGGAACGCGCCGAGGAGATTCTCCTGCGGGCGAAGGAACGCGGCGATAATCGCCTCGGCGTGGAGGCGATGGACCTCCTCGATGCGTACGGCATCCCGACCCCCGAAAGCGCCATCGCGGATTCGCCGGAGGACGCGATGACGGCCGCGAGGGAGATAGAGGGGGACGTCGTGATGAAGATAGTCAGTCCCGACATCCTGCACAAATCCGACATCGGCGGGGTGAAAGTCGGCGTCGCGGACGACGAGGTGGAGGACGCCTACGAGGACCTCGTGACGCGGGCCAGAAACTACCAACCCGACGCGACGATTTTGGGCGTGCAGGTGCAGGCGATGGTGGACCTCGATTCGGGGACCGAAACCATCATCGGGATGAACCGCGACCCGCAGTTCGGTCCGTTGTTGCTGTTCGGACTGGGCGGCATCTTCGTGGAGATTATCGAGGACACCACCTTCCGCGTCGCGCCGATCAGCGAGCGCGAGGCGAGCGAGATGGTGAACGACATCGAGGCCGCACCGTTGCTGCGCGGTGCGCGGGGACGCGAACCGGCCGACATCGACGCCGTCGTCGAGTGCGTGCAACGGCTCTCGCAACTCGTCACCGACTTCCCCGCGATTCTGGAACTGGACGTGAATCCACTCGTCGCCACCCCGGACGGCGCACGAGCGATCGACATTCGACTGACCGTGGATACGGACGAACTATGAACACGATACTCGTCACCGCAACCGAAGAAAGTACAGGCAAGACCGCCGTCGCCCTCGCGCTGGCACGACTCGCACAGGAGCGTGGGCTGTCGGTGGGCTACATGAAACCGAAGGGGACCCGCCTCCAGAGCAACGTCGGCAAGACGCTGGACGAGGACCCGATGCTGGCCCGCGAACTCCTCGGCCTCGACGCCGAGGTACACGAGATGGAACCCGTCGTCTACTCGCCGACGTTCATCGAGGGAGCGATTCGCGGCCGCGAATCGCCGGACGAACTCCGCGAGGAGATTCGAACGAACTTCGACTCGATAGCCGAGGGCCACGACGTGATGATCGTCGAAGGCGGCGGCGACCTCACGACCGGTGGCATCGTCGGTCTCACCGATCCGGAAATCGCGGAACTGCTCGACGCGGAGGTACTGCTCCTTTCGGGCTACGAGACACCGGCCGACGTGGACGAGTTGCTCGCCGCCGTGGACGACATCGGCGACCGACTCGCGGGTGTGCTGTTCAACGCGGTGTCGAATACGAACTTCGACCCGCTCGATACGGACGTCGTCCCGTTCCTCGAAGGGAGGGGGATTCCGGTGCTCGGCGTCGTCCCGCGCCAGCAGGACCTCGCCGGAATCACGGTCGGCGACCTCGCCGAGGAACTCAACGCCGAGGTGCTCACGCGGGCGGACACCGACGAGTTCGTCGAACGCTTCCTCGTCGGCGCGATGAGCGGCGACAAGGCGCTTCGTTATCTCCGCCGGACGCGGGACGCCGCCCTCGTGACGGGCGGCGACCGTCCGGACTTGCAGACCGTCGCGCTCGAAGCGCCCGGCGTGAAGTGTCTCATCCTGACGGGTGGATTCCGTCCGCCGGGTGCCGTCATCGGAAAGGCGGAGGAGAAGGGCGTCCCGATCATGCTCGTACAGGCCGACACGCTGACGACCATCGACCGCGCCGAGGACGTGATTCGAAGCGGACGCACTCGAAACGAGGAGACGGTCGAGCGGATGGGCGAACTGCTCCACGACCACGCCGACGTGGGCGCGCTCCTCGACGGTAAAGGGAGTGACGAGGAGTAAATGGGATGTCCGACGCCGACGCCGAAGAGCCAGACGATTCCACCACGACCGAGGAAACGAGCGTCGTGGTCGTCGGTGCCGGACCGGGCGGATGTGTGTTGAGCTATCTGCTCGCCAGAAGCGGCGTCGAGGTGGTTCTGCTGGAGCGCCACGCGGACCTCGACCGCGAGTTTCGGGGATATCTCTTCCAACCGCTCACGGTGAAGTTGTTCGCGGAGATGGGCGTGTTGGACGACGTGCTGGCGCTCGACCACGACGAGGTGCAACGGCCGGAGATAACCGTCTTCGAGCGGTCATACGAGTTCGTGGACCTCTCGCGTCTGCCGAAGCCGTACGACTACGGCCTGCTGATGGAGCAACCGGCGTTGCTTCGCCTGCTCATCGACCGGGCCGACGAGTTCGAGAACTTCGAATTTCGCCACTCGACCGGCGTCACCGACCTCGTTCGTGAGGGCGGGCAGGTAGTCGGCGTGACGGCGACCGACCGCGAGCACGACGAAGACCTGGAATTCAGAAGCCGACTCGTCGTCGGCGCGGACGGTCGGTTCTCGACGGTTCGGAAGGCGGCGGGACTCGACCCCGGCCTGTTCGACTCGAATATCGAGTTACTGTGGTTCAAGCTTCCGGCGGAGGCCGTGGACACCGCCGCACAGGGGAGAATCGACCGAAACGGGATTCTGCTCTACTTCGGACTGGGGTCCGAGAACGCACAGGCCGGGTGGTTCATCGAGAAGGGGACGTACCCGAACATCAGAAAGCGGGGCATCGATGCCTTTCGGCGAAAGATCGCGACGGTGGACCCGACCATCGCCCGATATTTGGAGAGCTTCGACCAATGCTCGCTCCTGCACATCGAACCCGGCCTCACCGAGAGATGGGTCGATGACGGTCTCCTCCTGCTCGGCGACGCGGCGCACGTCGCGTCGCCGGTCGGCGGACAGGGGAACGGACTCGCGATTCAGGACGCCGCCGTGGCTCATTCGACGCTCGTCCACGCGCTCGAAGCGGACGACTCGCCGATACCGGCCGAGCGACTCCGTCGGTTCGAGTCGATTCGACGGCCCGCGATAGAGGAGGTGCTCTCCCTCCAACGACGCGGCGAGCGGGCCATCTCGTGGTACGTCCGGCACGCCGATTCCGTTCCGCCGTGGCTGGAAAAACCGTTCGCGCGGGTGGCGTTTGCGGTCGCACCGCAAACGCCGCTCGTCCGGAAAGCGTGGAAGACGTTCGCGCTCGGCCCGAAACCCGTCTCCGTCGATACGACGCTGTTCCGGTCGTAGGCGGGAGCACGGACGCCGGATTCTCTCCGGAGTCTCGTCTTCAAAACACATCCGTTAAATCACGTTATTCGAGAGAATTTTATATTTCCTCAACGAGTAAATTTATTGTTTTACGACTGATGTTGCTACGTACTCCGTGTGTCATGATTTCCCATGACAATCACGGTGAAGGCATCAATGAGTGAGAAAATCGAGGAACGACGGGCGGAACAGACATCGAAGATAGGCGCGTCACGGCGTGAGTTTCTGCAGGCGACCGGAGTCGCGACGTTCGCCGCTGCGACGGCGGCGAACGGCGCAATCGGGATCGCGGCGGCGGATTCGTCGCTTGGTCCGGAGACGGCATCCGGCCCCGGACGAGTCGGAAATTTGGCCGATTACATCGCGGACCCCGGGTTGTTCGAACAGGGGACCGAACCGACACACGCCACCGCGGCGGTGCCGTTCGGGTCGGTCCGTGCAGCGATGGACGCCGACGAACCGTTCACGAAACTCGAAGAGCGGTTCGCCGAATCCGAGTACGTCGAACTACTGGACGGAAAGTGGGATTTCAGGTTTTACACGCATCCGGCGAGTAGGCCGGAGAGCTACGACGGCGTGACGGACTGGGAGAAAGTCGACGTACCTGGTTGCTGGCAGACGCAGGGGTACGACCAACTCATCTACCTGAACAACTCCATCACGTGGGAGGGCTACGACCCCGCACTCGACGGCAACCTCGATCCGCGATACGACATCGAGATTCCCGATACCAACCCGACCGGAACGTATCGACGGTCGGTTTCCGTGCCGTCGAACTGGGATGGCCGCGAGGTGTTCCTGCACTTCGCGGCGGTGAAACAGGCCTACTTCGTCTGGGTGGACGACCAGTACGTCGGTTTCCATGAAGGGTCGATGACGCCGGGCGAGTTCGACATCACCGAACACGTTTCGGCGGGAAGCGACCACACCGTGACCGTCCAAGCCTACCGGTTCTCGGACGGCGAGGCGATGGAGACCAACGACATGTTCCGGTTCTCCGGCATCCATCGGAGCGTCTACCTCTTCGCCACCCCGAAAGTGCACGTCCGGGACTTCTACGTCCGCTCCGGACTCGACGACGAGTACGAGGACGGACACCTCCGAATCGACGCCGAGATTGCGAACTACGACGAGGACCCGGCGGGACGATACGCCGTCAGGGCGCACCTCTTCGACCCCGACGGGCGGCGTGTCAAATCGCTTTGGGACGGCGTTCGCGTCGATTCGGACGGCGGGACGGTAACGCTCGAAACGGACGTCGGAAAACCCGAACAGTGGTCGGCCGAACACCCGAATCTCTACACGGTCGGGCTCGAACTCGTTCGCCACGGTCGGACGACCGAGGCGATGACCGACAAGATCGGATTCAGAACGTACGAAACCACGCGCGGAAAGTCCGGCGCGCAGGTGCTCGTCAACGGTAGGCCGGTCAACATTCGAGGTGTCAACCGGCCCGAGGGCGACCCGAAAACCGGACGTGCGGTGCGACTGGAGACGCTGAAGACAGACCTGACGTTGATGAAACGGAACAACATCGACGCCATCAGGAATTCCCACTACCCGAACGACCCGACGTTCTACCGACTCGCCGACGAGTACGGTATCTACGTCGCCGACGAGGTGGACGTCGAAACGCACTGGTGGCAGGGCTTGGCGGCGAACACCGAGGCCTACCACGACGCGATGGTCGAGCGCTTCCGACGGATGGTGCTCCGGGACCGCAACCACGCGTCTATCTTCGCGTGGTCCACCGGAAACGAGGCCGGAACGGGGAACGAACACCTCAACATGGCCGCGCTCGCCATGGATTCCAAGGAGTACCTCCCCGAGGACACCAGCGACGTCGCTGGCGTCAGCGCGTCGAATCCTACGACGGCCCGGTGTACGGACTCGCGCCCGACCGTCTCATGTACCACCAACCGAACGGCGGCGGGTGGAACGTCGAGTACAGCGACATGCTCGGGCCGCGCTACCCGGACGTGGATAGCCTGCTCTCCGTCGCGGACGGCACCAGCATCGGCGACGGCAAACGTCCCGTCGTGATGGGCGAGTACAACCACGCGATGGGCAACAGTTTGGGCCTCGTCCACGCGATGTGGTCCGAACACATCCAACCGCCGGTCAGAACGGCCAGCGACGAAACCGGCAACGACAACGACGGCGTGCTGGTCGGCACGCCCACGATAGGAATCGGGGAGGACGGCGGCGCGATTACGTTGGACGACGACGACACCATCGAAGTCGAAGCGTCCCCGTCGCTCGACTTCGAGGACGGATTCACGCTCGCGCTGACACTGAGCGGGGTCGATTCCCGAACCGAACGGACGCTCGTCTCGAAGGACGACGAGTACGCGCTCGCCCTCGACCGCGGGCGGAAACTCACCTTCAGCGTTCACGGCGGCGGGCGGGACTCCGTCACTGCCCGCCTTCCACGGGACGCGAGCGATGGCTGGCACACCCTCGTCGCAACCGGTGACTCCGACGAGTTGGCCCTCTACCTCGACGGCGAGCGCTTGGCAACCACCGACCACGACGGCGGGCGACTGCCGGGAGGCGACGGGGCGCTCGTCATCGGAAACGGAAGCGACGGAAACCACCACGGTGGCCACCATCACCGTAGAGGCGGGCACCATCACGATGGCCGTCATCACCACGGCGGACACCATCGCGGCGGCCATGACGAATGGGGTCGTGACCACGACGACCACAGCCACGGCGGGAACTACGGTCATGGCCATAGTCACGGCCATGGTCACGACCACGACCACGGTCACGGCGGAACGATAACGCTCGATTCGGTTCGCGTCTTCGACCGTCCGCTGTCGGCCGACGAGGTATCGGGCGACACCGCGGACCCCGTTCTGGGATACACGTTCGCCGCACTGCTCAGGGACGAGAGCCTCCAAGGCGGGTTCGTCTGGGCGTGGGAGGATCAAGCCGTCACGCGCACGAAGACGGTCGACGGCGAGGAGGTCGAATACACGTTCTACGACGACAACCCGTTCTGTCTCGACGGCCTCGTCTGGGCCGACCGGAGCGTCCAACCCGACGTGCCGCAGTTGAAACACAGCCACCAACCCGTCAAAGTCGCGCCGACCGCCGAACTGACCGACGGGGAGGTGTACATCACCAACCACTTCGCGTTCACCGACATGCGCGCGATGCGCGGGAAGTGGCAACTCGTGGAGGACGACAGGGTTCTCGATTCGGGCCGTCTGGACCTCGATTTGGACCCCGGCGAAACCCGACGGGTTCGAATCCCGTTCGAGGAACCGCACCATCTCGATGCTGGCGCGGCGTACCGACTCAACGTCTCGTTCTCGCTCCGCGAACCGACCGCCTACGCCGACGCGGGCCACGACGTGGCCCGCGACCAACTCGAAATCCCGTTCGACGTTCCGGACACGCCGACGGTCGCCGAGGGCGACCTTCCGGCGCTCGACGTCTCGACGGCGGACGATGCCGTTACCGTCTCCGGCGACGGGTTCGAGTACACGCTGGACACGGACGCCGGAACGTTCTCGGCGATGAACTACGGCGGGACGGACGTCGTGGACCGCGGCCCGCAGTTCAACGCGTGGCGCGCCCCGATCATGAACGAGGTGCAGGGCTGGGGAAGCGAGCAGGCGTCGAGCTGGTACGCGGCGGGATTGGATCATCTCACGCAGCTCGTGGACGACGTGTCCGTCGAGCGGGTTTCCGATCCACACGTCCGAATCGATGTGGACGGCTTCGTCCAAGGCGCGCCGCCGACGACGGTCCGGAAGACGCCCGATGCGAGCGCGACCGGAAGCGACGGCACGCTCGTGGGCGACCCGGAAATCGTCTCCGGGAGGAACGGGTCGGCGGTGCAACTCGACGGCGACGACTACGTCGATGCTGGTTCACCCGAGGCGCTGAACTTCACGAGTCCGGGCTTCACCGTCAGCATCACGTTCGACGGAGTCGAGACCGGTGGTGACCACCCGCTCGTCGCCAAGGGTGACCACCAGTACGCGCTCAAGGTGAACGACGACCGGTTCTCGTTTTTCATCTACGACGAGACGTGGGTCGCCGTCAACGACACGATTCCGAGCGACCTGAGCGACGGTTGGCACACGCTCACCGGGGTTTGCGATACGGACGAACTCCGTCTGTATCTCGACGGCGAACTCTTCGCCTCCCGAACGCACGATGCCTCGTCGGTCAACGGAACCGACGAACCGCTCCAGGTTGCACACAACTCGGAGCACGGCGAGCGCGCCACGGCCACGACGGTCGATTCTGTGCGGGTGTACGACCGCGCGCTGTCGGCCGACGAGGTCGCGTCACAACCCGACTCGGCGTCGGACGACGCTGTACTGTGGTACGGCTTCGACGAGTTCTACGACTCCCAGTCCAGCCCCCGGGGTCACGGGTTCGAGACGACCTACAGCTACCACGTGTTCGGAAGCGGCGACGTGGTGATGGACGTTGCCGCCGCGCCGAACGACCAACTGAAAGCGACCGTCACGGACTACCTGCCGAAGATGGGTGTCCAACTACAAATGCCGACGTCGCTCGACACGTTCGAGTGGTACGGCCGCGGTCCCGTCGAGACGTATCCCGACCGCCGCTGGGGTGCCGACATCGGGCGGTACTCCGGGACGATCGAGGAGCAGTACGTCCCGTACGTCCCGCCGACGGACAACGGGAACAAGGCCGAAACGCGCTGGGCCGCGCTCGCGAACGACGACGGCGCGGGCCTGCTCGGCGTCGCAACCGACGGATCGATGAACGTGAGCACGAACCGGTTCTCGAACCTGGCCGAAGCGGGCCACCAGTACGAACTCGAAGAAGCCGACAGCGTGGCGTTCAATCTGGACGACGCGATGACGGGCGTCGGCGGGACGCCCGTCGAACCGTACGACGAGTATCAGGTTCGGGCGACATCGACGCAGTTCAGCGTCCTGTTGCGGCCGTTCACCGCCGACGACGGCGACCTGATGACGCTCGCGAACCGCTCGTTGCCGGTCGACGAGTGAGACTCCCGCGACTGAAGCGGAAAA
Source organism: Haladaptatus sp. R4 (assembly GCF_001625445.1). Classification (NCBI taxonomy): domain Archaea; kingdom Methanobacteriati; phylum Methanobacteriota; class Halobacteria; order Halobacteriales; family Haladaptataceae; genus Haladaptatus; species Haladaptatus sp. R4. The sequence goes on from NZ_LWHG01000002.1 coordinate 73,197, forward strand.
CGAGTCGTTTCGGACGATAATCACGGGTTGCAGACGGTAATCGGCGGTTGCGGAGGACGATTGCCGGTTGCGGACGATGACCGACGGTCGTGCTGGTGACTGCCAGCGCGGCCGCTCGTCGTCGTGGTTTCGGTCGATGAAAATCGAGAATTGCCGTTTCGGCTTTCGTCGTTCGTTGCGTCGGTCCGCGTGTTTTCGCGACTTCAGTCCGCGTGTTGTGGGGTAGAATATCCGGCGTGCGTTTCTGGCTCGGAATCGGAGAGCGGATTCGGCGACCGAAGGAACGCGATGAGACTCCACATGATTCCCGTGAGAAGCGACCCGCCAGCGGAGAGTTGCATACCGAGTGTGAGAAACGCGGTCCCGTAGATGATGCCGATAATGGCCGATGGAAGGGACGTTCCGAGCGGTACGTTCGCCATGGAATCGCGGAGGGTCGGCACGAGGACGAGAAGCGAAAAGACGCTCCCGCACAGGAAAACGATGTCTTGCCACATTATCGTTCGACCTCCTCTGTGCTCGTTTTGTTGCTCGTTTCGTTCATCAACGCACCGTAGCGGACTGACGTTGATAAGGTTTACTCATTAGCGAGTAAATATTTCGACAGAGTTTACCACGGTAAAGCGTCTCTTAGAATCGTGTTGTCGAGGACCACGTCTTAACTTCACAGACATCGCGCGTTGCGCTTCGAAAAAATCTACTCCTCCGGCCGGTTTCCGGGACGGGCTAGTCGGAAACCGAAATCATTCCTTTCACGGTTCCTAACGCCTTCGCTCGCTCGAACGCCTCGCCGACATCCGACAGTTCCATCTCGAAATCCACGATACCTTCGACGTCTACCGCGCCGTCCGCTAGCAACTGAATGGCCGCAGGGTACGTGTTCCGGTAGCGGAACGACCCGCGAACGTCGAGTTCGTTGTCGATGATGTCGCCCGTGGCGAGCGGGATTTCGTCGTCCTGTGAAAGGCCGATGAGGACGATGGTTCCACCCCGTCGCACCGCATCGATGGTGGTTCGAATCGCCGGGGTCGCCCCGGAGGCTTCGATGATCACGTCCACGCCCTCGCCGCCCGTGAGTCGGGAGACCGCTTCGCCGAGGTCCTCCTCGCTCACGTCGATGGTCGCGTCCGCGCCCCGCGACTCGGCCAGCGCGAGTTTTTCTGGGACGACGTCCGAGATGAACACCTCGGTCGCACCGGCCGCGTTCGCTGCTTCCATCGCCAACAGACCGATGGGTCCACAACCGGTGACGAGCACGGAGTCGCCGACGTCGACGTTCCCGCGTCGAGCAGCGTGAATCCCGACGCTGAGGGGTTCACAGAGCGCACCCTCACGGGTCGAAACGTCGTCCGGAAGCCGATAGGTGAAGTCGGCGGGCCACGCGACGAACTCCGCGAACGCGCCGTCGTCGGGTGGCGTCGCCATGAACGTCACGTCGGGACAGAGGTTGTACTCGCCGCGCTTGCAGTGGGCACAGCGCCGACAGGGGACGCCGGGTTCGAGCGTCACCCTGTCGCCAACTGTGAAATCGTCGCCCGCGCTCTCACCGACGGCGACGACCTCGCCCGCGCTCTCGTGTCCGAGGACGAGCGGCGATTCGACCACGTAGTCGCCGATTCGGCCGTGTTCGTAGTAGTGTACGTCGGACCCGCAGATGCCGACCTCGTCTATCTTCACGACTACTTCGTCGGGACCTGGGTTCGGTCTCTCTCGCTCTTCGACGACGAACGAACCGGGTTCGTCGAGGACTGCGACGTGCATACCCCCGCTTCGTGCCGAATCGCCGTCAACGTTGGTGCCCGTCGTCATCGGCAAGAGTTATCACCGAGTAATATGACCTAGTAATTGATGCCGAAGACACAACTCCAACGCGCTCGTGCCGGGGAGATAACCGCGGCGATGGAGCGGGTCGCGGAGCGGGAGAACAGGGACGCCGAGTTCGTCCGCCAACAGGTCGCGGACGGGCAAGCGGTCATTCCGGCCAATCACGACCACGAGGCGCTCGACCCGATGATAATCGGCCGCGAGTTCGCGACGAAGGTCAACGCGAACATCGGCAACAGCGAGACGACGAGCGGTCTCGAAGGCGAACTCCGGAAACTGCACACGGCGGTTCACTACGGGGCGGACACCGTGATGGATCTGAGTACCGGCGGAAACCTCGACGAGATACGGGAGACGAACGTCCGGTACTCCCCGATTCCCGTCGGCACGGTTCCAATCTACGGTGCCGTTACGCGCGTCGATGACGTTACGGACCTCACGCACGAACTGCTCCTCGACGTCATCCGGAAACAGGCCGAGCAGGGCGTCGATTACATGACGATTCACGCGGGCATCCTGATGGAGCACCTGCCGCTCACGGACGGGCGAAAGACGGGCATCGTCTCCCGAGGCGGTTCGCTCCTCGCACAGTGGATGGAGGAAAACGGGATGCAGAACCCGTTGTACGTAAAATTCGAGGAAATCTGCGAAATATTTGCCGAACACGACGTGACGTTCAGCCTCGGGGACAGCCTCCGTCCTGGTTGTTTGGCCGACGCCTGCGACGACGCGCAGTTCGCTGAATTGGACACGCTCGGCGAACTGACGGAGGTCGCACGGGACCACGGGGTTCAGGTAATGGTCGAGGGACCGGGCCACGTTCCGATGGACGAGATAGCGATGAACGTCGAACGCCAGCAGGAGGTCTGTGGCGGTGCGCCGTTCTACGTCCTCGGACCGCTCGTCACCGACATCGCGCCCGGCTACGACCACATCACGAGTTCCATCGGCGCGACGGAAGCGGCCCGCGCCGGTGCGGCCATGCTCTGTTACGTGACTCCGAAAGAACACCTCGGGCTTCCGGACGAGGAGGACGTTCGGGACGGACTCGCGGCCTACCGTATCGCTGCTCACGCCGGGGACGTGGCGAACGGGTTGCCCGGCGCGCGGGACTGGGACGACGCCCTCTCGGAGGCCCGCTACGAGTTCGACTGGCGACGCCAGTTCGACCTCGCGCTCGATTCCGAACGCGCGATGTCGTACCACGACCAGACGCTTCCCGGGGACAACTACAAGGAGGCCCGCTTCTGCTCGATGTGCGGCGTGGAGTTCTGTTCGATGCGAATCGACCAGGACGCCCGCGACGCCGACGGCGAGATGACGACGTTGAACACGAAAACCGATCTCGACGGTTCCTCCGCAGCATCGGTCAACCTCCCGCCGACCGGTTCACACGATACGACTGCCGTCCCGGAGTTGCCGGATTTCGCGAGCGAATCTGACGGGGGACAACCGGACGAAGCGCGTTCCGACGACTGAAACTCGTCGTTACCGCGTCGGAAGCGTATCCCGGCGCTCCACGTCCGACCCGCGATGCTCGGGCGTTCCGACCGGACTCACGGCGCGGAAGACGGTTTCCGGGTCGCCCGTCTTTCGCCAGTGCCAGCGAGTCTTGGCGAGCAACACGAGTTTTCTGGTGGTCCCGAACGACGGTTCCCGGGAGAGAACGTCGTAGCCCTGCGCTCGAATCACGCGGTGGTACTCGGCGTACAGCACGGCCGCGAGCAACACGGCGAACTGGCAATCCTCGGGGAGGTACTGGATGCCAGCGACGCCTTCCCGATACAGCGCCTCCGCGCGGCGGAGTTCGTCGTGCATGACGGCCGCGAACCCGTCGGTGAATTCGAGTCGTTCGATCTGTTCGTCCGTGACGCCGTGGCGTTCCCGCGTCGTCCGTGGCAGGTAAATCCGGTCCCGGTCTTCGACGTCCTCGCGCACGTCGCGCAGGAAGTTCGTGAGTTGGAACGCCTCGCCGAGCGCGGTGGCGTGCGGTCGCGCCCGGTCGGGGTTAGCCGGGTTCATCACCGAGGTCATCATCTGGCCGACGGCGGCGGCCGACCCGCGCATGTACGCCTCCAACTCCTCGTAGTTCTCGTAGCGCGATTTCTCGATGTCGGCGGCCATCGCGTCGATGAAGACGGCCACTTCCTCGTCCGAGATTCCGTGCGACTCGCGGAGGTCGTTGAACGCCTCCAGCACGGGGTCGTCGGGCGGTTTCGACCCGAGCGCTTGGTTTCGAAGCGACTCCAGTCGCTTCGACTGTTCTTCGGGTGGAACGTCGGCAGCGTCGTCCACCACTTCGTCACAGATCCGGAAGAAGCCATACAACACGTAGGTCGGATGGCGCACTCGCTCGGGCAGTAACCGAGTCGCGAGGTGGAACGTCTTCCCGGTTTGCTGCTGTATCGCCTTCCCGGCTTCTACGTGTGTGTCTTTCATGGCGTATGTGCCCCGAGAATAGTAGTCGGTACGTCGTTATTTTGAAAAAAGACGATCCCAAACCAGTTAGGTTACAGTCTTCATTTGCCGGTTTGGGGCGTTTGAAGCATTGAAATACGGTCCGAAATATCATCAAGAAAGTTAATTGCCGAGCAACTACTACGGACTCGGTAATGAATCGGCGTGAGTTTCTGGCGGCGAGTGCCGTTTCGGTCGCGGGATTGAGCGGTTGTCTCGGCCGAATCGGGTCGGGTTCGGACGCGGACTCGAATCCGAAATCCGAGGAGGGGTTCGATACCGTGGAACGATACGGCGCTCACGTCCCGCTCGCACCGATATCGGTCGTTCACGAGTGGTACGAAAAAGGCAGTGCCGAGTTCGCCGACGCCCGTGGAAAAACGCAGTACGACACGTCCCACATCGAGGGTGCGGTGCTCAGCCCTGCGCCGGACGGATTCGAGAAGGACGACCCGATCTCTCGGTGGGGGAAAAAAGACCGAATCGTCTGTTACTGTGGCTGTCCCCACCATCTCTCGTCGATGCGTGCGGGAAAGCTGATGAACGACGGATACGAAAACGTCTACGTCATCGACGAGGGATTCTGGGTGTGGCACGACAAGGGCTATCCCATCGAAGGGGAGGATACGTCGTACTCGCCCAAATCCTACGAAATCGATGGCGTCGCTGATTCGGCCTCCGCCGGAAAAACGGCGTGGGCGCGCCACCCAAGGTCGGGTCAACGGGAGGCGGCGGGAATCCGAGGGGACGGCTCGTATTCGCTCGACCTCAAATTCTACGACGTGACACCGCAGTCGACGATTACGGTTCAGACGCCGGAATACACCGTGAAGGGGACCATCGGGGACCTCTCCTCCGGAACCGTCACCGGAACGTAGATTTCAACCACCAATCGCTTTCAAAGGAGTTTCTCAACCTTTATTGTGGCCGTGGTGTGTTGGCGACACTCGATGATTCGGTGCAGTCAAGCGGACTGCGGTTGGGTGGCCATCGCGCCATCCGAGCGGGCCGCGTTGAACCAGTACGAAGCACACCTCCTCGAAACGCACGTCGAGACGGTCGAAGCGGAGATTCCGGACGGGTACGTGCAGGTGCGAACCGAGGACGGCGAGTGGAAGACGATGCGGGCGGAAGACGCGCGCGAGTTCCACGACTAAGCTGTGACTTCCCTGTCGGTCGGGTCCTCCAACTCCCCGAGGACCTCCTCAAACGCGTCCGTCGCCGTCACCAACCCGATGACGTCGCTTCCGTCCAACACCAACGCGAGTTCTTGATGTTGCGCCTGAAACAGGTCGATGGCGTCGGCGACGCTCGTGTCGCCAGCGACCGTCATGGGGTCGTGTGCGATGTCGGTTAGGGAAACCTCCCCGTCCCGGAGTTCGTCGTACTGACCGATGATGCTGGGTGCGTAGATGATACCCCGAAACTCGTCCAGCGACCCGTCGATGAGGGGGAATCGAACGACGGGGGTCTCCCGCATCCGCCGGATGTTCTCCTCGATCGGTTCCGTGGTCGAGAGGGCCACGATGTCCTCGCGTGGGATCATGATGTTCCGGACCGGGACACGTTCGATCCGGAGCGCGGCCAATATCTCCTCCTCCCGTTCCTCCGGGAGGTCCTCCACTGCGGCGAGAACGTCCCCCATCCGTCGATGGAGGTCTGCCCTGCTCGCGATTTCCTGCTCGCCGTCCTCGCCGTCTTCGCCCTCGGTCCACGAGCGCTCGATGTCGATACCGAACAGCGAGAGCAGTCCCTTCGCGGTTTTATCGGCGAGGATGATGACGGGGTACATCAGTTTCGTCCACCAGTACAGCACTCCGGACCCGTATCGCGCCGCGAACTTCGTTCGCTCGATGCCGAAGTAGGTCGGCGCTTGTTCGCCGATGATGATGTGCATGAGGTTGATGACGGCGAGCGCGAGAATCGCCGAGAGGGCTTCGGTGGACCCGCTGCCGATCCCGACGGCGTCGATGATCGGATGAAACGCCGCGACGACCGCTGGTTCGGCGACCACGCCCAGTCCGACGCTGGCGATAGTGATTCCGACCTGGCACCCCGAGAGGTAGATTTCGAGGCGGTCGGTCATCTCCCACGCGCGTTGGAGTCCCTTCGACTCGTCGAACTCGGCCTTGTCGAACTGCCGAACCCGCGTCATGGCGAACTCCGTGACGACGAAGAAACCGTTCATCAGCAGGAGGAATACTCCACCGAGTATCCCGAGGACGGTGAGCAGATCTATCATTAGGTGACTCTCCATCGAGCACGGTGGTAACGTTGGTGGCAAATCGTCCGACCGTTGGTGGCAAATCGTCCGACGACTGTGATGCCCGCCGCTTTATCTCGCCAATAACTCGCGTTTCGAGAAAGTGGTCTGTGTCTTCATGTCATGGTCCGGATGAAAACCTCCACCTTTTTGACAACGCTGTCAGTAGTATTCTAACAACAGCTATGATTCAACACCGTCATGGCCCGGGAGGGCGCTCGTGAGCCTCCTCGACCGGGTTTTCGGAAACGTAACCGAGCACAGCCGCGCGGTCATCGCTGTGCTCCTCGTCATCACTGTGCTCCTCGGTATAGGGGCACCGATGATCGAGCAGTCGTCGTCGCTCGACCAGTTCCAGAGCGACAGTTCGGCCGCGAAGAAGCTGGATTTCATCAACTCGAACTTCTCGACCGGAAACGAGAACACCACGACAGTACAGGTCATCGTCAAAGGCGATAACGTCCTGAACAAGAAGGAACTCGTGAACTCGTTGCAGTTCCAACAGCGCCTGCACGAGAACGAGACCATCAACGCGACGTTGGCGAACGGGACGTCGACCAGCGGCGTCGCGAACGTCATCGCAATCGCCGCGATTCAACAGGACAAGGTCGCGGAACTCCGTGCCGACGGTGCGGAACTCAAACAGCGGGGCCAACAGCTCAATCGAACGGCGCAGGGGCTGAGTGACTCGCTCAACAAGACGCGCGGGTTGCAGGCACAATACGATCAGTTGAATGCATCCCACGAATCCGGACAGGTCGATGACGCGGCGTACCGAAACCAGTCCGCGAAGATCGAAGCCCAACTCTCCGGTGTGCGTTCGGAGGCGACCGCAAACCTCTCCGCCGAACAGGGAGCGACGTTCAACAAGTCGGCGACGCAGGCACGCGGCCTGCAGGCCAAGCTCGACGGCTTGAACGCCTCCTACCAGCAGGGTCAGATCAACCAATCGACCTACAAGCAGCAGGCAGGGGAGATTCAGTCGCAGTTCGGCAAGGTGTACAAACTCGGCACGCAAGGCGTGCTGGCCGACGAGTACGAGAAACTCGGCGAGCAGAGCGAGAAACTGCAACAGAGGCAGGAGGCGCTCCAAAACGGCTCGATGCCGACGCTCGCCCAGGAAATCGACAAGCTGCAGTCGATGAACCAGTCACAGATCGACTCCGTGACGAAGACCGTTCTCTCCGGCGACAGCAGCGGTTCGAGCGGGATGGCGAGCCAGGCGTTGGCGTTCATGCCGACCTCCTACGACCCCGGATCGACCACGGCCAACGCGACGATGATGGTCGTCTTCCAGAAACAGAAGAGCCAGTCGTCGATGGAGGGTGACACGTCCGACATCCTCGTCACGACCCAACAGGGGATGAAAACCATCGCGAACGGCGAGTTCGACGACGACGCGCTCGTCTTCGGGAGCGGCATCATCAGCGAGGAGATCAACCAGTCGATGACCGACAGCCTCGCTATCGTCGGTCCGCTGGCGCTCCTGTTCGTCATCCTGACGCTCATCATCGCGTACCGCGACCTGATCGACATCCTCCTGGGTGTAGTTGGTATCGTCTTCGTCCTCGTCTGGACGTTCGGCGCGATGGGATGGGCCGGTATCACCTTCAACCAGATGTTCATCGCGGTGCCGGTCCTGCTCATCGGGTTGGCGATCGACTACGCGATTCACGTCTTCATGCGCCACCCGCGAGGAACGTGAGGAACACCCCGATGCGAACGTTCGCGGGTCGATGCGCGTCGCGCTCATCAGCGTCGGCGCGGCGCTGACGTGGGTGACCGCGACGACGGTCATTGGCTTCCTCTCGAACATGGTCAGCCCGCTCCCACCGATTCAGGACTTCGGTGTCGTGAGTTCGGTCGGCATCATCGCGGCGCTCGTCATCTTCGGCGGACTGATTCCGGCGCTCAAAGTCGAATCCGACGAGTTCCTCGAATCGCGCGGCTTCGACCGCCGGAAACGGGCGTTCGGGACCGGCGGCGGTGTCCTCGGACGCGTCCTGACGGTCGGTGCGACGGCGGCACGTAAAGCGCCGCTCGTGGTCATCGTCCTCACCCTGCTCGTCAGCGCGGCGGGCGGCTACGGGGCGACCAAGGTTGACACGAGTTTCTCGCAGACGGACTTCCTCGCGGACAGCCCGCCACACTGGACGGAGCAGCTTCCGGACCCGTTCAAGCCCGGGGAGTACTCGGCCAAGCAGAACCTCGACTACGTCAACGACAACTTCGTCAGGCAGGATTCACAGGCACAGATACTGGTACAAGGGAATATTACGAAGGATAATACCCTCGAACAGGTCGATCAGGCGAAGGAAAAAGCGGCCAACAAGGACGTGACGATCAAGCTCTCGAACGACGAACCGCAGGTCGAGGGCCCGCTGTCGGTGATGGAGCAAGTCGCCGCTGAGAACGCGACGTTCAACCAAACGTTCACCGCGGCGGATACGGACGGCGACGGCGTGCCCGACAAGAACCTGAAGAAGGTCTACGATGGACTGTTCGCCGCCGCGCCGGACCAAGCGGCCGGCGTGATTCACCGCGATGACGGTAATTACGACGCGCTTCGCGTCGCCATCTCGCTGAAGGGCGGCGCGTCGAGTTCGGCCGTCACGACGCAGATGCGTGACGTGGCGGACTCCTTCGACGGCCTCGAAGCGACGGCGACGGGACAGTCCATCGTCTTCGAGATCGTGCAGGATCAACTGCTCGATACGGTCATCGAGAGCCTCATCATCACGATGGTCGCCGTGTTCGCCTTCCTGATGCTCATCTACCGCCTCATGGAAGGCAGCGCGACCCTCGGAGCGGTCACCCTGCTCCCGGTCGTGTTCAGCGTGGCGTGGATTCTCGGCACGATGTACCTCCTCGGCATGCCGTTCAACATCCTGACCGGGATGATTACGAGCCTCACGGTCGGGCTGGGCGTCGCGTACAGCATCCACCTCTCTGAACGCTACAACGTGGAACTCGAACGACAGGGGTCGGTCTGGGAAGCGTTGGAGGTCAGTCTAACCGGGACCGGCGGCGCACTGCTCGGCAGTGCGGCGACGACCGTGGGTGGCTTCGGTGTCCTCGCCTTCGCCATCCTCCCCGCGCTCCAGCAGTTCGGTATCATCACCGGACTGACCATCATCTACGCGTTCATCGCGAGCGTGCTGGTGCTCCCGAGCCTACTCGTCGTCTGGACGCGCTACTTCGGACCGGGTGCGCGCGGCACCATAGAAACCAAGTCCGACGCGGCCACATCCACGAGTGAGGACTGAAATGGACGAAACTGACGCCATCGACGCGCTGACCGACCTCGGTCTCTCGAACTACGAGGCCAAGGTGTTCATCGCGCTTCAGAAGTTGGGGATCGGAACCGCTCGGGACATCCATGGCGTCACCGACGTACCACGATCACAGGTGTACGGTGCGGCGGACGACCTCCAGGAGCGCGGCCTCGTGGAGGTAAAACAGTCGAAGCCGATCCAGTATCGCCCCGTGAGTTTGGCGGCGGCGAAATCGCACCTCCGCGACCGCTTCGAGCGCGCACAGCAACGCGCGTTCGACTACCTCGAATCGGCACAGAACGAGTTCGTCGATACCGAGAGCGAGCGGGAGGACGTCTGGTCCATCGACGGCGAGAACGCCGTCACCAGTCGAATCGAACAGTTGATGGAGGAGGCCGAATCGAGAATCGTCTTCGGTCTCCACGACGAGTCGCTGTACACGGATCGACTCGTCGAGATACTCCACGAGCGGTCGGATGCGGGCGTCGACGTCCTCATCATCTCCCAGGACCCATCGATGCAGGAACACTTCAGTGATCTCCGAGTCGTCATCCGCCACGACAAACCCCACGCCGAACCCGCGGGACGCATGCTCATCGTGGACGACGATACCGTCCTCATCAGCATCCTCGGTGACCACGAAAGCGCGATTTGGAGCTCCCAAACGGGATTCTCGGCGATCCTGTGTCAAACGGTCAGCTCACAGATCGAAGACGCGATCGGCGAATAACCCAATACGCCTTTCTTTCAGTCGAATTAATAGCAGGTATGAACCCGCAGCGCCGACTTTCCAGAAACCTGCTCTCGGAAGCACGGGCATATGGCTACACGCTTTCCATTTGGGGCGGTGGCGGGCTCCTGCTGAGCCAGTTCGGCACCCCGTCGGCGGCCGAGGTGTTCGCGTACGTCGGCGGTGCCATCGTGGCGTTCGGACTGCTTGCGCTCCTCACGTTCGGCGACGTAACTGCCGAACCGGACATGGAGAAGAAGATGAAGGCCACGTCGTTCGTCCACGTCTTCGCCACCATCGGTAACCTGCTGGTCAGCTACCTCCTCACGTTCGTGCTGCACGGACTTCTCGCCTTTCTCGTCGTCGGGGTGCAGACGACGTTCACCTACAACGTACTGTTGCTGCCCGAGGAGTACATCGCCCACCTGTGGCATCGCTCCGTCTGAGGGCGTTTTCGGACACGGACTGTCCGATAGTTTATCAGTTATGACGGACAACAGCCGTGTATGTCTTGGTACGCCGTCGACGCGCTAGAGGACGCCATCGAGGGGACACGCGAGTTGCTCTTCCCTTTCGATGCGGGAACGTGGCTTCGACTTGCCGTCATCGTGTTCTTTCTCGGAGGAACGAGTACGGCGTCGCCGGTGCAAACCAATATGCAGTTCTCCCCACAGTCGGGCGGTTCGTTCCCCGTCACCCCTGGTAACCTCTCGATTCCTTGGGGAAGCGTCGCGACAGTACTCGTCATCCTCGCCGTCGTCGCCGTGTTCTTGGGCCTGCTCTTCACCGCAATCGGGGCGATAATGGAGTTCGCGTTCGTGGAGTCGCTTCGAACGCAACGGGTTCACGTCCGCCGATACGCGAAATCGTATCTCGGCCAAGGGCTGTCGCTGTTCGGCTTCCAACTCGTCCTCTTTCTCATCGTTCTCCTGCCGGTGGCTGGTATCGTTCTCGTCACCGTTCCGCCACTGTTGAACGGACAGGCGAACGTCGCGCTCGGACCGTTGCTGTTCCTCGTGCCGGTGCTGTTCGTGCTTGGAGTTCTCGTCGCGTTGGTCGACACGCTGACGAAAGCGTTCGTCGTTCCCGTGATGATGGTTCGAGGAGACGGTGTGCTCGCCGGGTGGAAGGCGTTCTGGCCGACGCTCAAACGCGAGTGGAAACAGTACGGCATGTATCTCGTCCTCCGGTTTTTCATCGCCATCGCGGCGAGCTTCGTCGTTTCGCTCGTGGGCGGCTTTCTCTCCGTCGTCGTCCTCATTCCGTTCGCCATCGTCGCAATCCTACTGATCGTTGCATCCGGCGGGTTCGGCGCGCTCGGTGCCGTCCTGTCGAATCCGGCGATTGTGGCCGTGCTCGTCGTGCTCCTCGCCACCTACGTTCTGTGTGCCATCGTCGTGTTCTCCCTCGTTCGGGTGCCGATTCAGGCATACACCGGGTACTTCTCGCTGCTCGTGCTAGGCGATACGAACGGGGAGTTCGACCTCATCCCGGAGCTCCGGGAGCGGATTCGTTAGCTCAGAGTTTCGATTCGAGTTGACGGCCGACGGCGTCGTCACCGACCGGACCACAGTCCCGTGCGAGATGGACGAGCGGCGCGTTTTCCATCGTGAGCCACGCCCCGTCCCGGTCGCTGGTGACGGTGACGAGCGCTCGGTTTGCGGAAGCCCGTTGGCTCGAACGTCGTTCGTTCGCTCGCGGACGCCGACCATTTGGAGGGAATCGGTTGGGAGTTCGGTGACGACGAATCGATATTCGGGAACGTCGGGATCGTGTTCCCGGAGCGCGTCCCGGTACTCGCGCGCGAGGTGGGCGGCACGTGCGGCGTCGTCGTGCGTTTCGAATCGGGTGCCCGTGATCGGCGTCGGGCACTCGCCGCTCTCGGCACAGGTAACCGAAAACGGACCGGACTCGACGGCTAACTCCTCTATCTCGCGTCGGGTTCGTCGGAGGATGTCGTCCATGTTTAGGCTAACCTAATTTAGGTTTAGGGTTACCTAAAAGGCTTCCGACTCAGTCCGTGAGATCTGAGAGGAGGCGTTCGGCGAGTCCTTTGTCGAGCGGATCGTTCGCGTTGCCACACTGTGGCGACTGTACGCAGGAGGGACACCCCGATTCGCAGTCGCAGGCGCGAAGCATCTCCCACGTGCTTTCCATAAGCGATTCGATGGTTTCGTAGCCTTCACGGGTCAGTCCGACGCCGCCGGGGTAGCCGTCGTAGATGAAGATCGTGCTCGTTTCGGTGTGCGGGTGAAGCGGCGTGGAGATACCGCCGATGTCGCTACGGTCACAGAGCAAGTCCAGCGGGAAGAGCGAAATCATCCCGTGTTCGGCGGCGTGAATCGCACCGTTGAAATCGCCGTCCATCGTCCGTAACTCGCGCTCGATGTCGTCCGGAATCGTGAAGTAGAGCGCTTTGGTCCGGAGCGTGAGTTCCGGCAGATCGAGCGATTCGCGGCCGAGCGTCTCGTTTCGCTTCGCGTCCCGTCGCTCGAACCCGGTTATCTGCTCGCGCATCGTCACCTCGGCGAAGCGGACGGTACAGTCCTCGCGGGTCGAAAGCGTCTTCTCCGACAGGTCCGCCTCGACGGTTATCTCCTTGTCAGTGAGCGTCTTGGTGTGGTAGTCCGCCCACGTCGGCGAGAGTTCGGCCACGTCCCGCGACAGATCGAGGTCCACGACCTCGTAGGACTGACCCTGCTGGTGATAGATCGCGCCGCGATGGGCGTCGTTCAGCGCGTCGCTGAACGGGAGCGAGGCGATGACGTTTCCGTTCGAACGGTCCAACAGGTCGATCTCCCGGTCGTCGATGGTTCGCAGGCTCATTTCGTGTTGCGGGCTTCCGTCGCCGTCGTACGTCCAGCGGATGCCACCGTTCGTTTGGCGACGTTCGAGTTCCCCCCGCGATTCGAGGTCGGCGACGAGGTCGGGAAAGTTCTCGCCGAAGTACGCCCGGTCCTCGGGCGAGAGCCACGTTTCGCGGGCGGCGGAGACCACGTGTTCCGGGAGCAACTCCTCGTTCTCCGGGTTGACGACCGCCCGCTCCGGGTCGCCCGCGAAGAATTCGTCCGGGTTCGCCATTAGGTACTGGTCCAACTGATCCTCGCCCGCGACGAGCGTAACGAGGCTGGCCTCGGTTCCGCGCCCGGCGCGTCCGGCCTGCTGGAATGCCGCCATGCGCGTACCGGGATAGCCGTCGAGAAGGACGGCGTCCAGGCCGCCGATGTCCACGCCGAGTTCCAGCGCGTTCGTGCTCCACGCGCCGCGAACCTCGCCGGAGTGAAGCCCACCTTCGAGTTCCCGGCGGCGCTCGTTCCGCAGGGCCGCCTGATACGCGGCGATGTCGTTGGCGAGCGAGCGCTCCCCCCTGTTCCTGAGTTCGTCCGCGCTCTCCATCGCGTAGCGTTCGGCACCCTGCCGGGAACGGGTGAACGCGAGCGTCTGGCAGTCGCGGGTGACGAGGTCGGCGAAGATGCGTTTGGTTTCGCCGTGATTCGACTTTCGGCGTTTCGCGCCGCCGTAGCGGTCGTCCTCGTACTCCGGCGGGTTCCAGAGGAGCCAGTGGGTCGGTCCGGTGCGACTCGTGTTCTCGTCCACGAGGGCGAACGAGGACTCGGACTTGCCGGTCACGGCGCTCGCGTGTTCGACCGGATTGCCGATGGTCGCCGAACAGCAGACGAACTGCGGACTCGAATCGAATCGGTCACAGACCCGTGCGAGTCGCCGCAGGACGAGGGAGACGTGGCTCCCGAAGACGCCGCGATACTCGTGCACTTCGTCGATGACGACCGTTTCGAGGCCCTTGAAAAACCAATCCCAGAGTCGATGGGCGTAGGGAAGCAGGGCGTAATGGAGCATGTCGGGCGTCGTGAGGACGACGGTCGGCCGTCGGTTTCGCACGTCCCGTTTTTCGTTCTTGTCGAGTCGGCCGGTGTACTGGGCCACCGAGACGCGACTGCCGAACCCCAACTCGCGCGCGAGGCCGTCCAGTGTCTCCTCCTGGTCGTTGATGAGGGCGTTCTGTGGCGCGATGTAGAGGGTTCGTCCGCCGTGATCCATCGCGCGTTCGAACGCCGGGATGGTGTACCCCAGACTCTTCCCGCTCGCGGTTTGCGTGGCGATAACGACGTTTTCCCCGCCGCGAATCGCCTCGACTGCCTCGGCTTGGTGGCGATAGAGTCGGTCGATGCCACGGGTTTCGAGGGCGGATTCCAACCGCGATTCGAGGGGGATATCACGAAACTCGCCGTCGTTCCCCGGAAGCGTCTCGTGGCGGGCTATCTGCCCCTCGTAGTAGGGTCGCCCGCGCAACCAGTCGATGGTGTTCTGCACTGTGGGGTGTTTGGTAGTGGACGCTCTAACCGGTTTCGTCACTGGTGAACGACACGATACGAACGAGTAGCACCGCGATTTGTGGGACGGTTTGGGTGGGAACCGTCGGCCGTCACTCTTCGTCCAAGGGCAACACGGACGGAATCGGGTCGACCATATCCTCCCCGTACGTCCAGGAGAGAATACCGTAGTCGGCGAGTCGCGGCAGGTGTTCCTGCTCCAGGCGAATCCGTACCCATTCCTGCTCGGATTGTGTTACGTCCGTTACGGGTATTCCCTGAGAACGACTCGCGACGTTCGTCGCGAGCAGTGAAATCGGGGTCGCGGTTTCCTGCTCGGAAAGGAACAGTACGAGGTGGCGCCGTTGTTCGTTTTTGAGCAACTCGTACACCGCGTCCGGTGTGGAGAGGAGCACGTCCGGACCTACCGTATCCAAAAATTCCAGTAACTCCATGAGGACCCCCTGCCCGTCATTCGACGTGTTACCCATACCCGTTTTACTACGCTCGGAAGTATGAATCACCCGATACACGAGGATTTATTTGCTAAACGAATAATGTTGATTTTTAAAATATAATACGAATATGCTGGGACGGGGCGACGGTAAACGCCGACCCAAAACGGTAGTGATCGGGACTGGTTTTCGTATCGGATAGTGAACTCATACGGTATCGAATCTCGATCTGAAACACCAAAAGCGCTTTTGACTGTCGGCGTAGTACAACTACAGAGCTATGGGTTCAATGGAGGAGAGTGCTACATCGCCGTTCATGTGTGGTGTAGAGGAGCCGATGAGGTTCCACTACGATTGGGGAAGTGACGAAGCGCTCGGTTCGTTTATCGTTCAGCGAATGGTGGAGTGTTCGGGGGTGAGTTCCACCGAAATTCCGGAGCCGCTGTACGGGTGTATCGACCCCGACGCGCTGGAGGAGTTGTTCCAACCGCTCGCCGACGGAACGGCCCGCGCGAGCGGAAAGTTGACGTTCATGTTCGCAGGTCACTACATCACCGCCAGCAGCGACGGGACGGTCGAAATCGAATCCGAACTCGGTCGGTTGAAACGGACCGGTGGTAATCTACTGCTCACCGGCGACGTTCCGGCGGATCTATTCGAGGAGTTGAGCGTGCAGTTCTTGGGCGCGCCATCCAACGACAGGACCCACCTGTTCGCGCTGTACGGGCGGGACGTGGACGTGGCTCGGAAGCGTCTTTCACGTGCCAACGCAAATCCCGCTCAAGCGCACATCCTGACCCACGAAGTGGCGGTGCGCTCGGCGACGCAAGCACAATCGAACGCGTTTTCGGACCGACTGTCCGCCTCGTCCGTGGAAGGGTCGCTCGACGACTTCCAAACCGCGATTCAAGACGAATTATTGGAACTTCAGTACGAGAATCGGGGATTCGAGCCCGGGGAGTTACGGTTCTGTTTGGATTCGCTACAGTTGCTTTCGAACGAGGAAGGGTCGGATGCTGTGGAACGTCCTTGCGGAAGATCACGGAAACCGTCGAGGAACTGTCCGGAATCGGTCAGTACATCTTCCCAGGTGCGTTCGATTCGGATTCCGTTCAAGCCGTAGAGCCGTTGTTCGACGTAACGATCGAACTGAAGCTCGACCCGGACGGACCGAAGCAGCGATGGCATCTGCACGAGACGAGCCACACGACGACGTGGTTCCCGCTCTGACGTTTTTCGGCCGGGGTGCCGACGGAGTTTCGCACCCCACCGTCGACGGTATCGTCGTAGCGCTACAGCCCGAAACCGAGCCCTCAATGTGAAATGAAACCGATATTTCGACAGAGTGTCGAGCAAACGGGGTTGACCATCGTCGACCCCATTCACCGACGCCAGTTCCCGATTCGGACGCCGACCTCCGTCAGTCCGCTTCCGGCGGACGACGACCAGTTCTACTTCCCGGTCGACAACGCGGCGGAAATCAGGACGGACAAACTCGTCCTCCCGTACATCGTCATCACGCACGTCCGTTCGTTGGACGGCACGGTTCTGGCGGAAGCCGGTGAGTTTTCGTACGAACAGTTCCCCGAAGGCGAGTATCTCGTCGAACTGAACGCGCCGATTCGAATCTATCTGCGGGTTGCCGGTGAGTTGACCATCGCGTCATCGACCGACAGGATGGAGTTCGATTTCGGGACGGAAACGGTGGTCCGAATCGGGGCACGGTCGTATCACGAACACCCCGAGGGGACCGTGACGACGACGGCGGAACCGGCGGACGTGATGGCCGCCGTCTCCGCGTTCGGATCGTCACTGAAGACGCTGAGTTGTGAGCGGTCGTTGCCGTCGCTCAGGGGTCATCCCCCGAAGATCGAACTCGGGGACGAACTACACGTTCCAGACGGACTGACTCCGCCGGAGACGGGTGTTCGGATAGAACTCCCGCCGGAACTGCCGATGATCTATTCGGCGAGTTCGCTCGCCTACTATCTGGGAGCAACCGTCGTTCCGGGCGAGGAACCGAGGCTCGTGACGGACCGGGGATTCGTTCACCCGCTCGACCACCCGGAACGCGGGTACGAGGGTGAGATCGAACGCGTGCTCGTCCAATCGTTGTTCTTCGACTGTGTGACGCGAACCGAAGGGTTGTACCAGATACCGCTTCACGAGCGGCAGGTGGTCGAACCGCTCCTCGACGTGTCGTTCGAGGAGTTGTACGAACGCGACCTCGCGGAACAAGTCGAGACTTATCTCGACATTCCGTTCGACGTTATCCGAGAACACGTGCCGACGTGGCTGTTATCGACGACCGTCACGAACGATATCGCCAACGTCGAGACGATTCCGTATCTGGTGAACAACCTGTCGCTCATCTCGACGCCGGAGGAGAACCATCGCAGGTCGATACCGAAGACGCCGGATCCGATCGACAGCTTCCTGCGAGGGACGGAAACACAGAGAGGGCAACAACAGACGACGTCCGACCCGTACGTCGCACCGACGTCGACGGACGCACTGGAACACGCGTGGCTCGGTCACGGGATGCCTATCGGCGCGAACAAACTGATCAAATCCGCCTTCGAGAACAAACTGGAGCGGTCGTCATCGACGGAGGGTATCGACATCACGGTGGTCTGTAACGAACAGGAGATGAGTCCGGAGTTCGACGCCGGGGACGACCTCTACGGCAAACGGGACGAACTCGCGTTCGATATCGACGTGCATCGGAACCTCTCGACGGACGAACTGGAGTCGGTGCTCACCACCCCCACAGACTTCCTCCACTACATCGGTCACATCGAGGAGGGCCGTTTCATCTGTGCCGACGGGGAACTCGATATCGAATCGGTCGACGATGTCGCGGTCGATACGTTCCTGTTGAACGGTTGTCGGTCGTACGAACCGGGAATCCAACTCATCAACTCCGGGAGCATCGGCGGCATCGTCACCTACAGCGAAATCGCGAACAAAAGCGCGATACCCATCGGCCGAACCATCGCGCGCCTTCTCAACCGGGGCTTCTCGCTTCGATCCGCTCTCGTGATCGTTCGGGAACAGCAACTGGTCGGCAATCAGTACATCGTCGTCGGCGACGGCAGCATCGAGATCGCACAGAGCGAGAGCGGGACGCCGTACCTCTGTCATCTCGACGCCGACTGTGAGGACGGATACGAGTTACGACTCACGTCGTATCCGACCGTCGATTCGGGGATGGGTTCCCTGCTGACCCCCTTCATCAACGATGTCGAGACGTATTTCTTGAACGGCGGAGAAGTGAATACGTTTCACGTGGAGAAGGAAGCGCTGATTCAGTTCCTCCGTCTCGAACAGACGCCGATCATTATCGACGGCGAACTCACGTGGTCGACCGAATTAAATCTCGAATCGCTGTAAAAACGCGTCTCACTTGAATCGCTGTGACAGAACTCGTTATCGGATGGTTCCACAGCCAGCGGCAGCCACGTTACCCGTCTGGGTAAGCAGCAAGCAGATGGCGAACAGCACGCCGATCATTCGTGGGTTCTCGGTCAGGTACGTCGTTAACGTGTCATTGCTCTCGGACATCACATCTGATCCCTGGCACCCCGGGAGAATAGCTTTTTCTAAATGATAACTAGAGGAAATAAATTAGAATATGTCTACCCATCCCAAGAGAAACTAGACCGTGCCGGGAAGTAGTCCCTCACGGACGTTTCGAATGGGGTGATTTCCCTTTCGACGCGGCGTTCTCATTGCTGTGTATCCCCTAATGTTGACTATCCACTTGAGTAACCACCGATTACGTGCCGTAATCGGGCTGTCGCGCCTCTTCCGAGAGAGAAGGACCGCTCGACGGGAGAATCGTGTCGTTCCACGTCCCACTACTGGTCGGTAACGTCTCGAATCACGACGACCCGCCAAAACGTATATTGCCCAAAAAAGTAGGAGTACTTCAAAATATCGACCAGTTTTCCGAAGAAAATTTTAAGGAAATCGGAACCGATTGTGGTTTTCGGGGTTAGAAACCATGTCAGATAGTAAAAAGCACGGCTCCGGAAGCGTTTCGCCGGGGGACACGAGCGATCGAGTGGGAATGCAGGTGATCCGTGAGCGGGGTGGCAATCCGGAGGAGATCCGTGAGACGCTCATCGACGCAATCGGGGCGGAATTCTCCACGTACTACTACTACACCAACCTCCGAACCCATCTCGCGGGCTACGAGGACTACAAGGAGATCACCGAGGACGCGCGACTCGAAGACCGGTCGCACTTCGAACTCGTGATGCCACGCGTGTACGAACTCGGCGGACACATCCCCGTCGACATCGGCGACTTCATGAATCGCGCGAGTTGCCCGCACGCCGAACTGCCGGACGACCCGACGGCGGAGAACATCCTCGAAGTCCTCCTCGAAGCGGAGCGCTGTGCGATCCGAACGTGGTCCGAAGTCTGTGATATGACGCAGGACTGTGATCCGCGCACCTACGACATGGCGAGCAGGATCCTGCAGGAGGAGATCGACCACGAGGCGTGGTTCATCGAACTGCTCTCGATGGAGCGCGACGGCGAGGTCAACCCCGCCGGTCACTTCGTCCGCGATCAGCCCGGAGACGCGCCGTACTCCAAGAACCGCTCGTTCAACGACTCCGCGTGAGCGTCCGGTTCCCGACCGATTTCCGGCCGACAACCACATTTTCTTCCGTCCGTAACTGTGCCCGTGAGTTCCTACACCGTCGAAATCGAAGTCCCCGCCGATTGCGACATCGAACAGGCGGGCGAGACGGTCGAAATCGACGTTCCGGAGGACGAGTACATCCTCGCCGTCGCCCGAAATCAGGGCCTCTGGCTCCCCGCCGACTGCCAACAGGGGTGGTGTACCACCTGCGCGGCCGAACTGCTCTCCGGTGACGTGGACCAGTCCGACTCCCAGCGCTACTTCGACGTGGACCGCGAGGAGGACATGATCCTCCCGTGCACCGCGAAACCCTGCTCGGACCTCTCGCTGGAAGCCTGCCAGTACGAGGAGATGCTGGACCATCGGGCCGACCACGACAAGCCGCCCGGAACCTCGAAACGATGACGACGTGGGACGGCCTCTCGAAAGGATTCTGTCTCGTTCTAGTTGGGGAGTAGGTACTTGCCCGTCCCCGGCGTATGTCATTCGATGGCACGAATCAGCAGAACGCTCGCGCTCGGGACCGCCGTGGCGCTCGGTGCCGCGTGGGTCGGGTGGGGGGCGTACATTCGACGGAAGACTGACCAGGTGCCGTACACGACCGCGCTGCACGTCGACGGGGTGGAGATCCGGCGGTATCCGGACACCGTGGTGGCGCGGACGACGGCCGACACCCAGAACGAAGCGTTCCAACGGTTGTTCCGTTACATTCAGGGGGACAACCGGTTGGGAGAGGAGATCGAGATGACCGCGCCGGTGTCCACCGACTCCGAGACGATCGAGATGACGGCACCCGTCGCGTCCGAACCCTCTGAAACGGGCATGGAGATGTCGTTTTTCCTGCCGGGCGAGTACACGGCGGAAGGCGCGCCCAAACCGACCGACGAAGCCGTCTCGGTCGAAGCCATCGGCGCGCGAACCCTCGCGGTGCGCTCGTTTTCGTGGTACGCGACGGCGGATCGGGTCGAGGAAAACCGACAGCGGTTGTTCGACACCCTTTCGGCACACGACTTGACGCCGAACGGCGAGTCGTTCCTGTTGCGATACGACGACCCGTGGACGCCGCCGTTCATGCGCCGGAACGAGATTGCCGTGGAGTTGGAGTGAGATCGGCGTCCAACTTCCGCTGATACGGGTTGTGTTGTTGTGGACGATGCGTGTCGTCCTCAGTGGGGCGTACTCTGCGCGCGACGATTTTCACAGCAAATATAGTCGGAATATCGGGGGACTGGAGCGTGATCGGGGCGGTGTCGGCAGTATGAATACTACCGCATCGTCCGGAGTGCCTTAGCTACCTTAAACACATACCATCACGACGATGTCGTGCGATTTCCGCAATCCGAGCGGCGAGTCCACAAATTAAAAATCATTGATAGCATCTGTCTTAGCGTTACTTATAAATAGGAGGATGGCTCTCACATCGAGTACAATGTCACACAACGACATGACCCCCAAAAGGGGGGGTCGAGTTCTTCGAGGGCACACTAGCCCACACCGACGAGATTGAATCAGTTAGAATTTTCGACACGACGCTCCGCGACGGGGAGCAGACGCCACGCACCTCGTTCTCGCCCGACGAGAAGCGTGAGATCGCGGCGACGCTGGACGAGATGGGAACCCACGTCATCGAGGCTGGCTTCCCGGCCAACGGCGACGCCGAGTTCGCGGCCGTCCGCGACATCGCGGAGTCCACTGACGCCACGACGTGTGCCTTGGCACGAATCGTCGACGGCGACGTGGAAACCGCGCTGGACACCGGCGCGGAGATGGTGCACGTCTTCGCTTCGACCAGCGACGTGCAGATAGAGGATTCGATGCACACCACGCGCGAGGACGTGCTGGAACGCGCCATCAGTTCGGTCGAGCGCGTCGCCGAGGCGGGCGCGATTCCGATGTTCTCGCCGATGGACGCCACGCGAACGGATCCCGAATACATGGCCGAGATCGTCGAAGCCGTCAGCGAAGCGGGTGCCGAGTGGATAAACATCCCCGACACCTGCGGCGTCGGCACGCCGAGTCGCTTCGCGGAGTTGGTGGCCCACGTCAGTGAGCACACCAACGCGCGTATCGACGTGCACACGCACGACGACTTCGGCATGGCGACGGCGAACGCTATCTCCGGCGTCGAGGCCGGTGCCGACCAAGTTCAGGTCAGCGTCAACGGCATCGGCGAACGCGCCGGAAACGCGGCCTTCGAGGAGGTCGTCATGGCCGTCGAGAGCGTCTACGGTGTCGATACAGGTATCGACACGCAACGAATCACCGAGCTGTCAGAGATGATCGCGGAGTACAGCGAGGTCGAGACGCCGGTCAACAAACCCGTCGTCGGGGCGAACGCGTTCGCCCACGAGAGCGGGATTCACGCGGCGGGCGTCATCGAGAACAGCGACACGTTCGAGACTGGCGTGATGAAGCCGGAGATGGTCGGGGCCGAACGCGAGTTCGTCCTCGGCAAACACACCGGAACGCACGCCGTTCGAAAACACCTCCAGCAGTCCGGGTTCGTCCCGACGGAGGCCGAAGTCCGGAAGATCACCCGCAAGGTCAAGGACCGCGGCGCGGCGAAGAACCGCGTGACGGTGAGCGACGTACAACGTTTCGCCCGCGAGCTGGGCGTCGATTCTCACGAGGAGGTCAAGGCATAACCATGTCCCCTCGCGTTTTTTACACGGACGGAGAGCGGCCGCTGACACGCGGGTGCAAGAATTGCCCGTCACGCAAAGATTATTTGGGTATCACCACGAACGGTGATAACACAGATGCCACGAGAACGCTTGACCCACGGTTCGCCGGTGTCGAGCGTTGCGGCCGCGGAGCGCGTGCTCATTATTGTAGGGGTCTAACTACCCCTCATCTATTCTTCACCCCGAACCAGAACGAATCGAAATCCAATAGCACGACGCATAGGTCCAAACCGATGACAGGCACACGACAGCAAACCGGCACGTATCGACCGACGAACGACTATCGACCGGCGGCCCACCAGCCGTCGGCCGACACGCGAACAGAGGTGACGAAGGCGTGAGCGAGCACACGGCACAATCCGTCTCCCGCGAGACGGACGAGAAGCCGGAAACGGGAGTCACGGATTCGGCGGCACCGAATGACGACGATTCGACCACCGGCGACGACACGACAGAGCCCGCGCGGGCGACTGGCGCCCACGCGGTCGTCTCGACGCTCGAATCGGCCGGTGTCGAGACGATGTTCGGCGTGCAGGGCGGGGCCATCATGCCCGTCTACGACGCGCTGTTCGACTCCGACATCCATCACGTGACGATGGCTCACGAGCAGGGTGCGGCCCACGCCGCAGATGCTTACGGCGTCGTCACCGGCGAACCGGGCGTCTGTCTGGCGACCTCAGGGCCGGGTGCGACGAACCTCGTCACCGGCATCGCGGACGCCAACATGGACTCGGACGCGATGGTCGCGCTGACGGGACAGGTCCCGTCCGGATTGGTCGGCTCCGACGCGTTCCAGGAGACCGACACCACGGGCGTGACGGCCCCCATCACGAAGCACAACTACTTCGCGGACGAGTCGGACGCCATCGGCGACATGGTCGGCGAGGCGTTCGCGCTGGCCGAAACCGGCAGACCCGGCCCGACGCTCGTGGACCTGCCGAAGGACGCGACGATGGGCGAGACCGAGAACGAACCGGGGAAGACCGAAACCCCTTCGACCTGCTCGCCGCAGACGGAGGCCGACGCGGCAAACGTCGAAGCCGCCGCGAAAGCCATCGAAAGCGCCGAAAAACCGCTGTTGCTGTTCGGCGGCGGCGTCGTCAAAGGGAACGCCTGCGAGGAGGCGCGAAACTTCGCCACCGACCACGGGATTCCCGTGGTGACGACGATGCCCGCAATCGGCTCCATGCCCGAAGATCACGACCTCTGTCTCTCGTGGGCGGGCATGCACGGAACCGGCTACGCCAACATGGGCGTCACGCACTGTGACGTGCTGATAGCCGTCGGCTGTCGGTTCGACGACCGACTGACCGGCGGTATCGACACGTTCGCCCCGGAGGCTGAGGTCGTTCACATCGACATCGACCCGGCCGAGATTTCGAAGAACGTCCACGCGGATTACCCGCTCATCGGCGACGCGGGGACGTCATCGAACAGGTCGATGCGGCGTTCTCGACGGACGGGGACGAAGACCGAGACGACTGGGCGGCATGGCGCGAGCGGTGTCGAACGTGGCGGGACGAGTTCCCGCTGACATACGACACGCCCGAGGACGAACCGCTGAAGCCGCAGTTCGTCGTGGAGGCGCTGGACGAGGCCACCGACGACGACGCCGTCGTCACGACCGGCGTCGGCCAGCACCAGATGTGGGCCGCCCAGTTCTGGACGTATCGAAGCCCGCGTACGTGGGTGTCCAGTCACGGACTGGGGACGATGGGCTACGGACTGCCCGCGGCAGTCGGAGCACGTTTCGGAGCGGACGACGACCAACAAGTCGTCTGCATCGACGGCGACGGTTCCTTCCAGATGACGATGCAGGAACTCTCCGTGGCCGTGCGCGAGAACCTCGACATCACCGTGGCCATCCTGAACAACGAGTACATCGGGATGGTCCGCCAGTGGCAGGACGCCTTCTTCGAGGGTCGACGGATGGCCGCCGACTACGACTGGTGTCCCGAGTTCGACAAACTGGCCGAGGCGTTCGGCGCGAAGGGATTCGCCGTGGATTGTTACGACGAAGTGGCCGACACCATCGAGGAGGCGCTTGCCTACGACGGCCCGTCGGTCATCGACTTCCACGTTGATCCCGCTGAAAACGTCTATCCGATGGTGCCGAGCGGCGGTGCCAACGGTAAATTCGCCCTCTCGGAGGACCAACTATGAGCGGCGAAGAATCGACGGACGACGGACCGTCTCAAACCCCATCCGCGGGCATGCCCGGCACGGCTCCCGACGAGCGACCGCATCCCGAAGGTCGCCGGAACGAGCAGGGTATCCGCATCGACCCGGAGGCGGAAGCCGAACCACGGCGACGGACCGCCGTGGTCTCCGCGCTGGTCGAACACGAACCGGGCGTCCTCTCGCGCGTCTCCGGGCTATTCTCCCGGCGACGGTTCAACATCGAGAGCTTGACTGTCGGGAAGACGACCGTGGACGGCCACGCCCGCATCACGCTCGTGGTCGAGGAGACCGAATCCGGAATCGACCAAGTGGAAAAACAGTTGGCGAAACTCAAGCCGGTCATTCAGGTGGGCGAGGTCGATGACCCCGCCGTGCGCGCCGAACTGGTGCTGTTGAAAGTTCGGGGCAACAAGCCGGACGAGGTTCACGCTATCACGCAGATGTACGAGGGCCAGACGCTGGACGCCGGGCCGCGAACCATCACGGTTCAGATCACCGGTGACCAGCAGAAGATCGACGACGCGGTGGACGCCTTCCGCCAGTTCGGCATCATCGAGATCGCACGGACCGGCCAGACCGCCCTGGCGCGCGGCGACACGCCGACGACGCCGGGCGAGGAACCGGGTCATTCGACCCAGCCACCAGAGGACCCGCACAGCGCGACGAACGACGAAGCAGACAACTGAGGAATACAACAATGACGAACCAATACGACGCAACGATCTACTACGACGACGACGCGGACGACAGTTATCTGAACGACAAGACGGTGGCCGTACTCGGGTACGGCAGCCAGGGCCACGCCCACGCACAGAACCTCGCTGACAGCGGGGTGGACGTGGTGGTCGGCCTGCGAGAGGGTTCGTCCTCGCGCAAGGCCGCGGAAGCCGACGGCCTGCGCGTTGCGACGCCGAAAGAGGCGGCCAGTGAAGCACAGGTCGTCTCGGTGCTCGTGCCCGACACCGTCCAACCGGCCGTGTACGCCGACATCGAATCCGAACTGGAACCCGGCGACACGCTCCAATTCGCCCACGGGTTCAACATCCACTACGGGCAGATCGAACCGTCGGAGGATGTGGACGTGACGATGATCGCCCCGAAATCGCCGGGGCACCTCGTTCGCCGGAACTACGAGGCCGACGAGGGAACGCCGGGCCTGCTCGCCATCTATCAGGACGCGAGCGGCGAGGCGAAGGAGGAGGCGCTCGCCTACGGGAAAGCCATCGGTTGCACCCGCGCAGGCGTTGTCGAGACCTCGTTCCAGGAGGAGACGGAAACCGACCTGTTCGGCGAGCAGGCCGTCCTCTGTGGCGGCGTGACGGAACTCATCAAAGCCGGGTACGAGACGCTCGTCGATGCGGGCTACTCGCCCGAGATGGCGTACTTCGAGTGCCTAAACGAGATGAAACTCATCGTGGACCTGATGTACGAGGGCGGCCTCGGCGAGATGTGGGATTCGGTCTCCGACACCGCCGAATACGGTGGTCTGACGCGCGGCGAGGTCGTCGTCGACGACCACGCCCGCGAGAACATGGAGACGGTCCTCCAGCAGGTGCAAGACGGCGAGTTCGCGCGCCAGTGGATCGTCGAGAACCAGGCCGGGCGGCCGTCGTACCGTCAGAAGCGGAAGGCCGAGAAGAACCACGAAATCGAGGAGGTCGGGGACCGTCTCCGCCAACTGTTCTCGTGGTCGGAAACGGAAGACGAGGAATCGGAATCCGAGGAAGGAGAACAAGAGCGAGTGACTGCAGATGACTGAGGAAAATCGGAACGGACGGACGGAAACGATGGCGGACGTGAACCACGTCCATCCCCACGCCGACCGCGGCGCGATGACACAGCTGTTCGGCCGTGGGCAGGTCGCCACCGACGGTGGGGACGACGAATCGGAGACGGAAGCGATGGCCGACGTGCAACACACCGCTCCGCGAGGTGCGGGTGACTCGACGAGCGTGTTCGAGCGCGGCCACGAATATCGGGTACAGTACCGATGAGTGAGGGAACGCTCTACGACGAGGTGTGGGACCGCCACACGGTAACGGAACTGCCGACCGGACAGACCCAACTGTTCGTCGGCCTGCATCTCGTCCACGAGGTGACGAGTCCGCAGGCGTTCGGCATGTTGGAGGAGCGCGACATGGAGGTCGCGTATCCCGAAAACACCCACGCGACGGTGGACCACATCGTCCCGACTGCCGACCAGTCGCGTCCGTACGCCGACGAGGCAGCGGAAGAGATGATGTCGGAGTTGGAGGAGAACGTGCAGGGAGCGGGTATCAACTTCTCGCACCCGGAATCGGGCGACCAAGGAATCGTTCACGTTATCGGTCCGGAGCAGGGACTGACTCAGCCCGGCATGACCATCGTCTGTGGCGACAGCCACACCGCGACGCACGGCGCGTTCGGCGCGCTGGCGTTCGGTATCGGTACGAGCCAGATTCGTGACGTGCTGGCGACCGGAACGATCGCGATGGAGAAACAGAAGGTCCGAAAGATCGAGGTCACGGGAGAACTCGGGCCCGGCGTCTCGGCGAAGGACATCGTCCTCGAAATCATCCGCCAACTCGGCACCGACGGCGGCGTCGGCTACGTGTACGAGTACGCGGGCGAGGCAATCGAGAATCTGGACATGGAAGGCCGGATGAGCATCTGCAACATGTCCATCGAGGGCGGCGCTCGCGCGGGCTACGTCAACCCCGACGAGACCACCTACGAGTACCTGCGGGAGACGGACGCCTTCGCGGATAATCCTGAAAAGTTCGAGGAACTCAAATCCTACTGGGAGTCCGTGCGCTCCGACGAGGATGCCGAGTACGACGACGTGGTCGTCATCGACGGCGACGAACTCGAACCGATGGTGACGTGGGGGACGACGCCCGGACAGGGCGTCGGCATCACGGAACCGATTCCCGCACCAGAAGACCTGCCCGAGGAGAAGCAGGAGACGGCGCGACAGTCACAGGAACACATGCGCGTCGAACCCGGCGAGACGATGGCGGGCTACGACATCGACGTGGCGTTCGTCGGCTCCTGTACCAACGCCCGACTGCCCGACCTGCGCCGCGCGGCGCAGGTCGTCGAGGGACGCGAAGTCCACGACGACGTACGGGCGATGGTCGTCCCCGGTAGCCAGCGCGTGAAGGCCGCCGCAGAGGCGGAAGGGCTGGACGAAATCTTCCGCGAGGCTGGTTTCGACTGGCGTCAGGCCGGTTGTTCGATGTGTCTGGGTATGAACGACGACCAACTCGACGGCGACGAGGCCAGTGCATCGTCCTCGAACCGCAACTTCGTTGGACGACAGGGCAGTCCGGACGGCCGGACGGTGCTGATGAGTCCCGAGATGGTCGCGGCCGCGCGATTCGCGGCGAAGTGACCGACGTGCGCGAACTGTCGGAGGTGGTGAGCGCATGACCGAAGAAGTCACCCACGAATCCGGAACCGGCATCGCGGTGCGCGGCAACGACATCGACACCGACCAGATCATCCCGGCGCGGTTCATGAAGGTCGTCACCTTCGACGGCCTGGGGCAGTTCGCGTTCTTCGACCAGCGGTTCGATTCGAACGACGACCCGCAACCGCACCCGTTCAACGAGGACGATCACGAGGGTGCGTCGATTCTGGTCGTCAACGGTAACTTCGGCTGTGGTTCCTCGCGCGAGCATGCGCCGCAGGCGCTCGCTCGCTGGGGAATCGACGCCATCGTCGGCGAGAGTTTCGCCGAGATTTTCGCCGGAAATTGCCTCGCGCTGGGCATCCCGACGGTCACGGCTGACGCCGAGACCGTCGAGGCGTTGCAGGACTTCGTCGAGGAGAACCCCGACGCCGAAATCGAGGTCGACGTGGCGGAGGAAACCGTGCGCTACGACGGCCGAACCGTCGAGGCGAACGTTGACGACGCCCAGCGACAGGCGCTCGTGGAGGGCGTCTGGGACACGACGGCGCTGATGAAGTCGAACGAAGCGGAAATCGAGAAAACGGCCGAGAGCCTCCCTTACGTCGAACAATGAGCGAACAAATCGCTGTCATCCCCGGCGACGGAATCGGACAGGAAGTAGTACCAGCGGCACGGCGAGTCCTCGAAGCCGTCGGACCGGAGTTCGAGTTCGTGGAAGGTGACGCGGGCGACGCCGTGAAGGAAGAGACCGGCGAAGCGTTGCCGGAGGAAACCCGAACTCTCGTGTCGGAATCCGACGCGACGCTGTTCGGCGCGGCGGGCGAGACGGCGGCGGAGGTCATTCTGCCGCTTCGCGGCGTCGTGGATTCGTTCGTCAACGTGCGCCCCGCACGGGCGTATCCGGGCACGGAAGCGCTCCGACCCGAGACCGACCTCGTCTTCCTCCGCGAGAACACGGAGGGCGTCTACGCCGGTCACGAGTCGAACCTGAGCGACGACGTGACGACGCTGACCCGCGTCGTCACCGAATCCGCGTCCGAACGACTCGCCGAATTCGCCTGCGAGTACGTCGAGGGGCGCGACGACGAGGAGTTCACTATCGCTCACAAGGCGAACGTGATGCGCGAGACCGACGGCCTGTTCCGCGACACGGTGGACCGCGTGGCGGACGCGCAGGGCGTTTCACACGACGAGATGCTGATGGACGCGCTGGCGACCCACCTCTGTCTGCACCCCGACGAGTTCGGCGTCATCGTCTGCCCGAACCTCGCGGGCGACGTGCTGTCGGACCTCGCCGCCGGATTGGTCGGCGGATTGGGACTGCTCCCCTCGGCCAACATCGGACCGGACAACGCGCTGTTCGAACCCGTCCACGGCACCGCGCCGGATATTGCGGGCGAGGGCGTGGCGAACCCGTCGGCAACCATCCTCTCGGCCGCGATGCTGCTGGAGCATCTGGGCTACGACGAGGAGGGCGCGGCGGTTCGTGAGGCGGTCGAATCCGTGCTGTCGGACGGGCCGCGAACGCCCGACCTCGGCGGCGACGGAACCACCGCTGACGTCACCGAGGCAGTGCTGTCTCGGCTATAGCTTCTCTACTGTTCGTTCGGTTTCTGTTTTCGCGGTTCAGAAGGAAAACACCGACATGACGATCATTCCCGCGCCGGTCGTACCGAGTATCCCGAAACAGAATCGCGTGAGTGCCACCCGCCAGCCCGCAGGTTCGACCGTGTCGATCGGGTTCGCACTGCCGATGGAGTCGGATTGCTCGTCGGGCGTCGACAGTTGGTACCCGTATTTAACGCCGAGGGCACCGAGGGCGAGCACACCGAGTCCGGTGAGCATCATGCTGAAGGAGACCATATTCGAGAGATGTTATTGTTCCAATAAATACTTTCTGCTCGAAATGAAGTAAAGTTAGATTCATCGCTCTCGGGACTGTACCTCGACCGTGTACATTCGCCGTCTCACGCTCGAAACTACGGCACCCGACGAACTGACCGACTTCTACGGCGGTCGCCTTGGGCTCTCACTCTCACGCGAAGAGTGCGGACTCTCGGTTTCTGTCGGGACCACGGAACTCGAATTCAGGACCGTAGACTCCGGATCGCCGTTCTATCACTTCGCTATCAACGTTCCAGAAAACCGATTTCAGGAGGCGCGTGATTGGTTGGCCGATAGAGTCGGCCTCATACCGGACGCCGACTCCGGCGAGACCGAGTTCCACTTCGAATTCATGAACGCCAACGCGACGTACTTCGAAGACCCGGCAGGGAACATCGGCGAACTCATCGCTCGGCACGACATCGGTAACGCGACGGTGGAAGGAGAGAAATTCGGTCCGGACTGCCTGCTCGAAGTGAGCGAAATCGGGCTACCGGTTCCCGACGTGCCGACTGCCGTCGAGACTATCGAAACCCACACGGAGACGAGAGCGTGGGAGAGCGACAGCAAAACCTTCCGGGTCGTCGGCGACGACCACGGCATGTTCATCCTCGTACGGGAGGGACGAGACTGGTTTCCCACTGGACGGCCCGCCGAGGTATTTCCAACTGAAATCGTCATCGAGGGGTCCGACCCCGGCTACGAGTGGTCGAATCTCCCGTACCGAATCAGTACCCGGTAACGGAACACGTTTCCCGCGCGTGACGAAAGGTGAACACTAATATCGGTGGCCCGATGCTTCCCGGTAACGAGTGAGACGACATGAGTGAGACGAAAGACGAACTCGCGGGTGTGGTGGATCTGTTCGGTGAACTGACACGTGCGGAACTGGCCGAGGCGCTCGCCGAGTTGGCGTTCAAGCAGGGAAAGGAGGTGGACGAATCGGCGTTCGAGGCGGTCATCGAAGACGGCGTGCGGGACTTCTATCTCGTGGAAGCACGCGCCGATGCCGACACCGGCGAGGACGGCGAAACCGTGCTCGTGCCCGGTCCGGTGGCGTTCCCGGCGTTGCCCGACAACGCGGAGGACCTGCCGCATATCATGGACGTTCCGGAGCGGACCACGGACCGCGAGGGGTTGGGCGAACGCGTGAAGGAGCGACTCGCCGAGGAGGCCGAAACGGCCGACGAGGAGCGGGGGCAGTACCTCGTGGACGTGAGCTACGACCTCGAAGCGTGGGCACCCGTGAAGGCGGACGACGTGCGCGAACGGTTGGACGAGTCATGAGGCCGAACGATTGCGCTCCGAGAACGAGTCGCACGCCGACCGGGCAAATTAAGGCCGGACGGACCGACGAAACCACATGAACCTCGGTCGGGTGGCCGACCACGAACCACGGTTGGTCACGGACGAGCAACGCGAGGCGGCCGTCCTCGTGCCGATTATCGACCGCGACGATGGTCCCGCCCTCCTCTTCACCAAGCGCGCGGACCACCTCGGCGAACATCCGGGACAGATGAGTTTCGTCGGCGGGGGGCACGAACCGGGCGACGACGACCTCTGGGAGACCGCACTCCGGGAAGCACACGAGGAAATCGGGCTTCGACCCGAGGAAGTCGAGCACGTCGGGCGACTGGACGACATCCGGACGATAACGGGCTACTCCATCAGTCCGTTCGTCGTCAGAATCCCGGACCGCGAGTACGACCCCGACGAGCGCGAAGTGGCTGAAATCGCCGTCCTCCCCGTCTCGGAACTGACGGACTTCGACAACTACGAGAACGAACACCGCGACCATCCACACTACGGCGAGGTGGTCATCCACTACTTCCACGTCGATGGCTTCACCGTCTGGGGCGCGACGGGACGGATGCTGGTGCAACTGCTGGAACTGGCGACGGATTGGTGCGCGCCGGAGAAAATCGACCGGTTCGTCGACACCGACCCGGATTTGGGATAGGGACAAATTCGACGGACGGTTCACGGCGAAGACCCCAGAACTCGGATGAACTGATAGGCAACTCTCGTCCGTGTTCTGTCTCATGGTCGGGGGAGGTTGCAAAAGCCGTGATTGAGTACGGAGTGTCTCCGTCTATGAGACTCGTCGCCAGTGACGGTACGTACAAGTGATGAAAATATCCATTCAAAGCATCCATATTTTTATGGCAATTACTCGACCATCTTGGGTATGGATTGGCTGCCCGCCCGCGATGTGGATGGGACACAACGTGGTGATCCACGTCTCATCGGCCTTGATGACGAGAATATCGACGAAGCACTCGACGCGATCTCTTCGGCCACTGCTCGCACACTACTCACGGAGATTTACAGCGATCCGGTAACTCCTAGTGACCTGCGCGACCGTACTGACAACTCGCTGCAAACGATTTCGTATCACTTGGGGAAGCTTGAGAACGCAGGTCTCGTTCGCGTCGCAGATACTCGGTACTCGGAACAGGGGCGAGAGATGGCGGTGTACGCGCCACCCGACGATCCGGTCGTGCTTTTCGTCGGCACCGAAGACCGGAGGAACGGCCTGCGCGATCTGTTCGCACGCGTATTTGGTGCGGGGATACTACTCCTTGGCGCGACTATCTACGTCCTCTACCGGACGTTCGAGTACAGTAGCGGGCCACCCGGGAGCAATCCGACATCTCACGGCCTCCTCGATATCTCGTTCATCGCGTTCTTCACAGGCGGATTCTTCGTTCTCGTGCTCGTGCTCTGCTGGGGAATCTGGGTACGACTCCGCTAGTTCGTTTCGGGCTTAAAATTCGTTTTACGTCTCCCAGAAGTATTTCCTTCCAACTCGCCGAAAGAACATATGAGTACTTGGCCGTCCGACCGCACTGCGCATCTACTCGAAGCACTCCTCGCACTCGCCACCCTCGTTAGCACTGACCTGTCTCTGGACTACAACCCGTGGTATCCGGAATGGATACATATCGGTCTACTCTCACTGCCGCCAAGCGCCATTGCACCGATGATACTCTCGATAGCCATTCTTGTACTCAGGGGACGCTCCACCAATCCGCGTGGAATCGGTCGCCGCGCGCTCACGGCGTTCGCGGCCAGTACGCTCATACTCTGTCTGTATGCGATCTGGAACCTGAACACTGACCCTGGTGGGGTTTACTGGGCAGGATTTTTCCCACTTGTTACCGGCGTCCTGCTCGCCGTCTCAACGCTGTTGAGATTGGTCATCGAACGTATTCGTCAATAATAGATCGGGTATCAATCGGTGGTGGCATTCTCTCCCGTGACTATCAGGGCATACTTTTCGCACCGACCTACCGTCCGGATTGTCGGTATCCATACGTCAAAGTGGGGGGCATGCGACCATCTCCCATGTACGACGCAATCGTCGTCGGGGGCGGAATCGTCGGTGCCTCCGTCGCCTACCACCTCGCACGTGAGGACGTGGACACGCTTCTCATCGACCGCCACGACACCGGACGGGCGACGGACGCCGGTGCGGGCATCATCTCTCCAGCGACCAGCAGTCGAACCGCCTCGACCCAGTGGTTCGAGTTCGCGCTCGATGCCGCGGCGTACTATCCCGACGTCGTCGAACGCCTCGAAGCCGAACAGGACGGGGAGACGGGTTACTCCGACTGTCCCCTGCTCTCGGTCGCGGTGGACGAGGACGAAGTACCGGAGTACGACGCGGCATCCGAACGGATTCGGGAGCGACAGGAGAAATACGGTCAGCCAGCTCCCGGAACGACGGAGGAAATCTCGTCGGCGGAGGCGAAATCGCGGTTCCCGGCCCTCGCCGAAACTCGGCGCTGTCGCGCCTACGACGGTGCCGCGCGGGTGGACGCCCGGACGTTCACCGGCGCGCTGCTCCGGGCGGCGAAGAAACACGGACTCACCGTTTTCGGAAAGGACGTGACCGAGATTCACCACGAGGACGGGACCGTCACGGGCGTCGAAACCGCCGACGCAACGACGTACGAGGCCCCGGCGGTCGTGATCGCCGGGGGTGCGTGGTCCGATCGATTTTCCGACTCGCTCGGCGTGTCGATCCCAGTAGAACCCCAACGCGGGCAGATCATCCACCTCGATTTGGGCGACACGGACACCTCCACGTGGCCCATCCTCAGCCCGTATCACAGCCACTACATGGTCCCGTGGTCGGACAACCGCGTCGCCGTCGGCGCGACCCGTGAAGTCGGGTCGGGCTTCGAACCCCACACGACGGCCGAAGGTGTTCACGAGGTGCTCGGCGAAGCGCTTCGCGTCGCGCCCGGACTCGGCGACGCGGCGATCGAGGAGATCCGTGTCGGCCTCCGTCCGCGCTCGGCCGACCAACTGCCCGTTTTGGGGCAAATTCCGACCGTCGAAGGCGTCCACCTGGCGACCGGTCACGGCGCGACCGGACTCCAACTCGGCCCCTACAGCGGAAAACTGGTCGCCGATCAGATCATGGGCGAACCGGTCGATATCGAGGAGTTCAGCGTGGAGCGGTTCGAGTAGCGGGACGAACGACCCCAGTGGCCGGGTCGCACGGTGGCGAGAATTAAGGGGGTTGCCGGCGTCCCGAATGTCCTGGGGGGAAATAGACGATGACAAACGGAGGGATTTCCGACGAGTCGGAAATCGACACCGAGGAAACGAGTGGAAACGTCGTCGCGGAACTGTCCACGTCGTTGGACGGGTTCATCGCCGGGCCGAACTCGGGGGTCGACAACCCGCTGGGGGACGGCGGCGAGCGACTCCACGAGTGGGTGTACGAACTGGCGAGTTGGCGCGAGTTACACGGTCTCGACGGCGGGAAAACGGGCACCGACGACGACGTCTTCGCGGAATCGTTCGGGAGTGTCGGCGCGGTCGTGATGGGAAAGCGGATGTTCGACACCGGCGAGGAACCGTGGGGTGATGACCCACCGTTTCACGTTCCGGTGTTCGTCCTCACGCACGACCATCGAGGAACGGAGGAACGACGGGGTGGCACGACGTTCACCTTCGTCACCGACGGCGTCGAGAACGCGCTCGAACGGGCAAGAGCGGCCGCGGGTACCGACGATGTGTCGGTCGCGGGCGGGGCGAACGTCGTTCAGGGGTTTCTCGGTGCGGACCTTCTGGATGAAATCCGACTTCACATCGTTCCCATCCTGCTCGGGGACGGGGTTCGCTTGTTCGACCATCTCGACTTCGAACCGCTCGAACTCGAAAAGACGCGGGTGGTGGACTCGCCCGACGTGACTCACCTGTGGTACCGCGTCGAACGGTGATCGGATCGACGTCAGAACCGGTCGAGCGAGAACAACTCGATATCGTGGCGACTCTCGCCGTCGATGGCGAGGTCGGCCAGAATCTCGCCGACGACGCTCGACAGTTTGAACCCGTGGCCTGAAAAGCCCGCGCCGACGACGACCTGCGGGTGGTCCGGTAGCGCGTCGATGATGAAGTGTTCGTCCGGCGAGTTGGTGAACAGACACGTCTCCAAGCGCATCGTCGGTCCGGCCGCGTCGGGGAAGTAGCGTTCCGTGAAATCGCGGAGGACGCGCTCGTCGGCGGGCGTCGGGCCGCCCACGTCGTCCGGGGAGACGTTCTCGTGGAAGTGGTTGTACTTGCCGACCTTGTACCCGGGCACGCCGTACTCCGGGAAGCCGTAGAAGTAGCCCTCCTCGCAACCCATCGTGAAGACCGGGAACGAATCGGGTTGGAACGCTTCGGGTTCGTCGGGTTGGAACCACCCCAACACTTGTCGCTCCGGTCTCGCCTCGGCCCGCAGCATCGGGAGCAAGTTTGCGGCCCACGCGCCTGCCGTGACGACCATCGTGTCGGCGGTGTAGCTCCCCTCCCTCGTTTCGACGCGGACACCGCCGTCGGCGGTTGGCTCCCAGTCGAGGACGCCCTCCCGGGCGCGAATCTCCGCGCCGTGTCGGTGTGCTTCGTTCACGTGCGCGACGACGCACTGTTCGACGTGAAGGAAGCCGCCGTCCGGTTCGAAAATCGCGACGAAGTCCTCGGGCAGTTCGTAGCCCGGATATCGTTCGTCCACCTCCTCGGCGGAAAGCCGTTCGTACGCCAATCCGTGTGTCTCACAGGATTCGCGCGCACCGGCGACCTTCTCGCTGCCCTCCGGCCCAGCGACGATACAACCGGTCGTGTGGAGGAGTTTTGTGGGGTGGGTGGCATCCAACTCGTCCCACAGTTCGTAGGCACGCTCCAGCAGCGGGACGTAGTCAGGGTGCTCGTAGTACGCCTTCCGGATGATTCGCGTCACGCCGTGTGACGACCCCATCGAATGCGGAATATCGTAGCGTTCCAGGCCCAAGACGTTCTCGCCGCGCTTTGCGAGGTGGGCCGCCGTCGCGCTTCCCATGCCGCCGACGCCGACGACGATGGTATCGTATTCGGTCATACTCGTGTCGTGATCGGCGGTGACAATGAACGTGGGTAGTTCGGCGGGGGGATTTCGTCACCCATATTTTCAGAAAACTCATTTAATTATCCGCACGATCCACGTCCCAAATCAGCTCACTTCTCCCGGTCGATGAACGTCCGAACCTCGGCCACGACGCGGCCGGGCGCTTCCGTCGGTCCGCCGTGACCGAGTCCCTCGAACTCGACCAGACGGCTGTTTGGAACCGCATCACGAACCGCACGGACGCTCTCCCGGAGATGGGGCGGTCCCTCGGTTCCAGTCAGCAACAGCGTGGGTGCGGCGACATCGAGATGGTCGGGAAGACCGTACCGTTCGATGGCGCGATTCATTCGAACCGTGTTCTCCACCAGATCGACGATGCCGGGCCACGGTGGCCACGCTTCGAGCCACGTATCGAAATTCTCGATCTCGCCACCGTGAACGACCTCACGGACGTACTGTTTCATCGCGTCACGACGCTCCCCGGCGTCGAGGAGTTCTTGCATCCGGTCCGCGAGATTCGCTCGGTCCCTGTATTCGCCGACCAGAACCGCCGGTTCGTAGGCAATGAGGCGATCGATCGATGCTTCACGGGCGGCCTCGATCACCAGAAGGCCACCGAAGGAGTGCCCGAAAACGATCGGTTCGGTGTCGAACGTGTCGATTATCGTACGAACGTCTGTTACTTCACGTTCGAGGCTGTACCCGCCGCCGTCTCCGCTGTTCCCGTGACCTCGTCGATGTGGAACGACGAGCGTGAAATCGTCAGCGAAGCGCGGGACGAGTGGCTCCCAGTACCGATGGGTAGAGCCGCCGTGTAGGAGGACGAGCGGCGGTCCCTCCCCGTACCGTTCGTATGCGATGGCCGTTCCATCCGCGGACGTAACCGATTGCATAGTTTTACCGAAGTCCGCGACGCGGCTAAATCTATCCCGGAATGGTGCGGCTATTTATATACCATCCGCCTCGGAGACGATTCACTCGGGTAACGGCGGCCACGTCGAGGCGACGGTGGTTTCGACGAGGTGTGTCTGGGCACGCCGGAGTCGCTCGGAGAGCGACGACGCGGAGACCCCCAGTTCGGAAGCGACGGCATCGAGCGAGGCCGTGCGCGGGATTTCGAAATACCCCATCTCGTAGGCGGTTCGGAGTGCCTCCTGTTGTCGGTCTGTCAGGCCGTCCCCCGGCGGTTCCGGTTCGCCGTCCGTCGTAAGTCGTCGGAGCGTGAACTCGCCGTTCTCCTGCCAGAACGTTCGAAACTCGTCGAACGCCGCCCGATGAGCGAACCGTCCGGTCTGAACCCATCCCGTGGGAGTGACGCGAATCCGTTCGATACTGGCTTCTGTGGTGGCAAGTGAGCGAAGTCCCGAGAGGTCGAGGTCATCTCCAAGTTGTGCTCGTTCACCGATGGCAGGCAACACCTGATAGCGACGAGTTTCGCCCGCACGTCCGACCAGCGTGTACTCCGCTACGAAGGCCGCGGCTTCGAACGTCCGTTTGATCACCTCGTCCTCACCACCGGTCACGTGGACGAGAAACGGTGGCAGGTCGCCGTGGTTGTACTGAAGCTCGACCTCCAGCGTTGCCTCGGTCAGAGAGGCTGCGACGTCCACGAACGGGAGGGCTGCACAGGTAATCTCGTATTCAGCGACGAGCGCCATGCCTGTCTCGTCTCGGTCGCCGATGATGGAAGTGTTGATCCCACTGCATTTCACCGGTGATTTTGAATCCTCCTCGGGATAACGGGGTGGCGCCGGAAGTCGAGCATTCCACCGCAGTCCCCTATTCGACGGTACGCGATATTTTTGTCCTAACGCTCTGAAACGTCCGAATATTGGTGTTTCGGAGAATCGACACAGGTATATTCCCGAGGATGATATCGGCTGAAAACGACCGATACCCGGTCGTGGTACCGTGACGGAACAGACAGACTACCTCGACGACAGAATCGCGGACGCAATTCTCAACGGCTCGCCCTACGAGCGACTGCGCGTCCGACGGAACAGCTTCTTCGACCAATCCATCCCGACGAAACTCGCCTGGCAGGGCGTCCTACTGCTCGCGCTGGCACTCATCGCGCCGATAACGCTCGGCTACTCCGACTCGGTTGCGGCGCTGTTTCCGGGCGGAAATCCACTGACTGCATCGCCGATCATCCTGATGCCGGGTGCGCTCGTCCTCCTCCTCGAACTCGGAGCGGCGGCCGGACACGTCGCCGTCGCCGCGACGGTACTCTCCGGCGAGGAGGACCTGAGCACGCGCCGGATGCAACAGCTTTTGAGCGTCGAGGAGATCGCGTCGTTTTACGGCTTGGTCGGTGGCGCGCTCCTGCTCGTCATCACGTTGGCGGTGTTCCTCCTGGGCTACAGCGGCGTGGAGACGATCCACCAGTACACGACGGCGGCCGGACGAGGCCCATTCGACGCGTCGGGCACCGGTCTGAGCGTGTTTGCCGTCTCGGCCGTCTCGGTCACGATGAGCGCCATCCTCTTCGTCACCAGTCGGTTGCTCGCCCGACGACTGTAACGCGAGTCGGGGCCGAAGATTTAGGCATTCCCGAATTGTATGGGTATCGGGGAGTCTATATGGGAAACGACTCCGAGGACATACTGTACGAAATTTTGTTAGACACGTCGCTGGACGACGACGTGTATCGGGCCCTGTCGAGTACGCCTCGACGATATACGCTGTACACCCTCTTGGAGTGGGACCGAATCTCGCTGGACGAAC
The DNA here is from genome assembly GCF_001625445.1 of Haladaptatus sp. R4. Taxonomy (NCBI): domain Archaea; kingdom Methanobacteriati; phylum Methanobacteriota; class Halobacteria; order Halobacteriales; family Haladaptataceae; genus Haladaptatus; species Haladaptatus sp. R4. The sequence goes on from NZ_LWHG01000002.1 coordinate 112,435, forward strand.
TGGCCGACGTGCTCACGGGGTGGCTGTACGCGAGCGAATATCGGATGGCGACGGCCGAGGACCGCGAGCAGTTGCTGGCCGAACTCCAGCGACAACACATCCGTATGCTACGCAAGTCGGGACTCGTCGACTACGATCCGCGTGAAGAACTGCTCGTCAAGCCCGAATTCTCCCCGTCCGTCACTCGACTACTACACTGGGCGCTGAAAAACGAGTATGGGAATTGAGCGAAGGAAAAGGAGCGGAACTACCGATGAACTTCCGGGAAGCCATCGATGCGGTCGAGCGGGAACGAAAGACGCTCGTAGTGTACAGTAGTGACTCGAATACGGACCTCGTAGAGCAGTTCGAGACGAAAAACGTCACGGTGCAGTACAAACGGCTTCGGAGCGTCGGACCGAACGAATTCCTCGTCATCCGGGACGAGGACGGGTTTCAGGGAGCGATCGGGGTGACCGCGCTTCGTGAATTTCTCACCCCGCCGGTTCTCGTCCCGTGGCACGATGATTTCGATCCGTCCTCGTTCCGCGACCTGCGAACGCTTCTCGATGAAACCCTGTTCACGTCGTTCGACCGACGGCAGATGTTGGCGACCAGCCGCGAAATCGAGGACCGCGCGTGGCGTATCGCCGTCGGTTCCTTACACGTCGGATTTCAGGCGTTCTCGGCGTTTCAGGATCAGATGGACCTCTATCGCCGACTCGCGTCGGAGACGAACCTGGATATTCACATCTACGGACGTGCGGACTGGAAACCACCTCGGATACCCAACACGACGTTTTGTGCCAGAACGGAGGGTGAGATCGGACGGGTGTGGTTCCTCGTCTACGACGGTGGCGGCGACGACGATCAGAAATGCGCGCTGGTCGCCGAGGAACGTGATGACGGCGAATTCTTCGGATTCTGGACGTACAACCCGACGACGGTGAACGAGTTGCTCGACCATCTCGTGGAAACCTACGGTTGACGAGGCTCACTCGTCGGTTGCGATCACCGCTACACGTATCGCGCCGAGAACTCCCAACGGGGCGAAGATAGACACTCCGAGAACCGTCCCGAGCGCGACGTGGAGTTCGGGTCCACCGTACGAGGCGAGCGAGTCGAGCATCGGAACGCTCCCAACCCAGTACTGGAGCGTCCCGATGATTCCCGCAAAGACGACGACCGACAGGGTGTTCCCGGCGACCGAGTCGTAGCTTCGCCGAATCGCCGTACCCATCGAGCTACCACGAACCAGCAACACCGGGACGGCGAACAGTCGGGCCGAGATGAACGCGACGAGCAGTACGCCGACGAGCAGAGCGACGAAGCCGAGCATCGCTGCTATCGCGCCGACCGCCCAGACGAGACCGGACAGACAACATTGAAAGACGACGAGCGACGCGACGCTTCGAACGGAGATGGAATCGCCATCCGAACGGGTCACGAGGGCGACAACCGCGGTTGCGATCGCTATCTGGGTGACGAGCCAGACGGCGGCGACTTCCGCCATGATCGGGAGCCGAAGCCCCAAAATCGCGCCAATCGGTCGGGTAACGAGGGAGGAGTCACCGGGATACAACAGCACGACGAAATGGGCGAGTCCCATCCGAGCGACGGTGGCGACCTGCGTCGCCACCGGGTCGCGGAGTCGGACGACGTTACAGGCGGCGAGCACGACGCTCGTCACCAGAAACGGCACGGCGAGCGAGGGACGCGAGCGAATGTCCCGCAGGGCACCCACGAGCAATCCCAAGGCCGTGATGGAGTCGTCGGGCGGCGAATCGGAACCGACGTGATCGATCCCGGTGCCGTGGACCTGCTCGTCTCGGCTCATCGGGACGCCTCCAATGCGTACAGTTCGAACCCGTCCGTGAAGACGACCATCTCGGCACCGACTGCCGGTGGTGACGGAGCTTTTTCGGTCTCGAATTTCCACCGTTCGTCTCCAGTCTTCGCGTCGAGTGCGAGGAGGGCCCGCGAATCGGGGACGTAGACCGTGTCGCCCGCGACGACGGGCGTTCGCTTGTACTCGCCGACCGGCTTCTCCCATCGAGTCGTTCCCGAGCGTGGGTCAAGCGCGAGGAGGAGGTCCCCGTCGTCCCGTGTGGTCTGGACGTACACCGTCTCGTCGGTGACGGTCGGTGTTCCCTGTATCTTCGCGTACTTTCCGTCGCCGGTGAGGTGACGGAGCCACCGACGTTTCCCGGTCTTCCTGTCGAAGGCGATGGCGTAGTCGTCACGCGTTCCGTACACGCCGTGATCGGCGGCGGTCACGTACCCCCACGTGAGCACTTCTTTGAACGGTTGACGTCGCCAGCGAACGTCCCCTGTTTCGGCGTCGAGCGCGGCGAATTCGTTGACCCACGTCGCGATGTAGACGACGCCGTCGTAGACGGAGACTCGTGAGGACAGGCCGTCAGACCGATAGCGCCACCGTTCCCGTCCGTCGCTCGGGTCGAGCGCGCGCACGCTACTCTCGACACCTGTATCGTGTGGAACGAAGACGTGTCCATCGGCGACGACCGGCGAGACGGCGTCGCCGCTCGGCAACAACGACTGGATGAACGACGACTTCGGTTCGGGCGTTCGCCAGCGAAATCGGAGGTCACCGCGCGGGCCGGTGCCCGGATTGACGCCGTAAACCCGACGCCCGTCGGTCGAAACGACCGTCTCGTTGCGGTATGCAGTCTTCGTTGCGATGGCTGGCGTCGCTCCGAACGGCTTCCGCCGATGGGTTTGCGTCGTTCCGTCCGTCGCATGGACGGTGAGGAAACTCCCGGCCGTGCTGTAGACGGTCCCGTCGTAGATGAGCGGCGTCGGCGAACGTCCTGTCACGTTCGGAAGCGTCCGTTTCCACCGAACCGCGGGTTTCGCTCGGAGCGAGAGGCCGTCCGGTTTGTATGCCGTGCCCGCCGAATCGTAGCCGACGAGCGGCCAATCGTCCGCGGAAATCGGTCGGGAAGCGGCGGGGTACAGCGCGCTACACCCACCGAGAGTGCCGAAAACGGCAGTCGAAGTGAGACCGAGAAATCGCCGACGGGAGGGCGTGGGAGGTCGTTTTTGGGGAGGGCTGTCGTTTGGAGGGCGGGGATCAGTCACTGTGCGTCAGATTTCTAGATGAAACAAAAAGTATTTTCATTGTCGACAGGTTCGCTCGGTATATCAGTCCATTTAACCATCTTCACCGGGTTTGGTCGGTAGCGAATGAGCTATCGAGACGCGATCATGGCGGCCAAGTACGCCGGGGGGGCAAACGAACAGGCGACGGCGCTTCATCAACGACGGCTCGAAGCGGTCGTGAGCGGGGAAGGCTACTTCGACTTCGATTCGCCGCGGGGTATCGTCGTTCACGTCGTTCCGACCGGCGTGTACGACGACGGCTACGCGATAGACCTCGGCGAGCACAGCGTGTTGCCCGAGGCCGATCCCATGCGCCCGAAACAGCTTCCAATCCTCGGGCGGGACGGCGCGCGCGGTTCGTGGACCGCCGACGGGTTCGGGGCGACCGTCCCGTCGGATGACCGGAACGGCTGTGCCGGGTATGCACACCTCTTCTCGAACGGTGTCGTCGAGTCGGTTGCCGCGATTCCGTTCGAGGAGTCCCGGACGGAACCGCCACGAATCGACGGACGGGCGCTCGAACTCGACTTGACACGGAGCGTCCGGCGGTACCTTCGCGTGCTCGCGTACCACCAGCGGACGGCCCCGATTTACGTCACGCTCACGATGTACGGCGTCGATGGCTGTCTGCTCGACACCGGTGTGGTCGAGTCGAGCGACGACGCGCATCCGATTCGAGAATCGATGCTCGCACCGTTCCCCGTGACGCTCGACAACTTCGATGCCGACGTTCGAACCGAACTCGCGGCCCCCATCGACGCACTCTGGCGGGGTGCGGGCTATCCGAAATCGCCCTTCTTCGATTCCGGCGTGTGGGAACTTCGGTCGGCGTTCGATGACGGCGACTGAACGCCGGTCATCGTCCCCACGTTACGACAGGATTACTCCATCGTATTCCGACGATGGCGGTCAGCAGCAGGCCGGAATCCTCTTCGGATCCGTATCCGCCTTCGACGGATCGATTCACCCTCACGCACACCATACAGTATGGTGTGGAATTCGCATCAACTGTCCGGCTTTTAAATACTCTCGGCGGAATGAAATACAATACGATTGATCGTTTTTGCTCAACCTTCTCACTGTGATCGACCGAACGAAATAATATCATAAAATTGCTAATAGGGGATGGTATCCGGAGTAGTACTCGTGAACTGTTGGCGAGTTGTCGCTCGATTTTAGTTATGATCTCTCCCGAATTTATTTTGGAGCATCACCTTCGTAGGCAATGATTACCGCTTCCGATAGTTCGTTTCAGGCACCCAATAACAATGGTTGGCTCAGTAAAAAATATTCGACAGTTGCTCACATGTCCGCGGACTGCGGACGAGCGGCGACCCCATCAACGAATCACAAAAAGTATGACGAAAAAAAGCACGATACCCGATTCGATCAAGCGACGACGGCTTCTGCAAGGTCTCGGTGCAACCGGCATCGCGGCGCTGGCTGGATGTTCAGGGAGTCAAGATAACTCTGGCGGTGGCGGCAATAATTCGGGCGGCGGAGCCAACACCAGCGGGACGCTGAAACTCGCGCAGGTGAAAAGCCCGCTGGAGTTCGACCCCATCGTCCTCAACGACGTTCCTTCCGCACAGGTATCGGACCGCGTCTTCGAGGGTCTGTACACGTACGACTCCGGAATCAACGTCGTTCCGAAGATGGCGACGGGCAAGCCGGAAGTCAAGAACGGCGGCAAGACGTACATCGTCGAGTACCAGAAGGGGATCAAGTTCCAGAACGGCGATTCATTATCCCCCGAGGACATCGCATATTCATTCACGGCACCCGTCAAGGAGGAGACCGAGAACGCGTCCACGTTCACGATGATTGACTCGGTTTCGAAGGCGGGCAAACGGAAGGTCAAGTTCGATTTGAAATACCCATACGGGCCGTTCATGAACGTCCTGACGTCCTCCGTCGTCCCGAAGTCGGTTCGGGAGAAGGACAAAAAGAAATTCAACAAGAAGAACCCGATCGCACCGGACCGTTCAAATTCGATGACTGGCAGGAAGGCAACTACGTCAAGATTTCCCGGTGGGACGACTACTGGGGGAAGCCGAAACCGAACCTCGCAAACGTGAAGATGGTTCCCGTCGAGGAACCGACGACACGGTTGACGAGCCTTCAAACCGGCGAAAACGACGTTATCGAGGAAATTCCGCCGAAGCTCTGGAAACAGGTCCAGAACATGAGCGATACGTCCATCGAGTCGAAAATCGGGATGGGCTACTTCTATCTCGCCTTCAACTGCAAGAACGGGCCGACGACGGACCCGAAGGTTCGGGAAGCCATCGACTACTGCTTCGACATGGACCAAGCGGTTTCGAACTTCGTCGAACCGAGCGGGGTCCGACAGTACAGTCCGCTACCGGAACAAATCTCGAAGAAGTGGGGCTTCCCGCTCGACAAGTGGAAGAAGATTCCACACGACAAGAACATCGACAAGGCAAAGGAGTTGCTCAAGAATTCCGACGAAGTTCCGGACAACTGGAACGCCAAAATCATCGTTCCCCCGGACGACAAACGCCAACAGTTGGGCGTCACCGTCGCCAACGGACTGAAAGAGGCGGGGTACAACGCCAACGTCCAGCGGCTCGATTGGGGTGCGTTCCTCAACAAGTTCGTCACCGGCAAGACGAGCGATTACAACATGTACACCCTCGGCTGGTCGGGCGGCCCTGACCCCGACGACTTCCTCTATTACTTCTTCACGAAGTCCGCCCACGGGACGAACGACGGGACCTACTACAACAAGGTCAACAAGCAAATCGTCGAGGCGCGGAAGTCGTCTGACCACGCCAAACGGAAGAAGCTGTACACCGAGGCCATCAACAAGGTGCTCCACGACCGGGCACACCTTCCGGCGTACAACCTGAAGAACAGTTTCGGGGTGAAAAACAAGGTGAACGGGTTCGAACCGCATCCGGTGTTGAGCTTCGTCCTCGCGACGCAGTACACCAACGCTTCCATCGCGAAGCAGTAACGCGACACCCCCTTTCGATACGATTCAACGACAATACACATGGGAATCCTTCGCTATACGATTCGACGCTTACTACAGGCCATTCCGGTACTGCTCGGCATCGTGACGATCACGTTCCTTTTGACGAACGCGATTCCGGGCGACCCCGTTCAGATCATGCTCGGGCCATCGCCGAGCGCCGAGATGGTCGACCAGATACGCGCCCAGTACGGATTGAACCAGCCGCTTCCGGTGCGTTACGTCAACTACCTCACCTCCGTCGCACAGGGGAACCTCGGCGAGAGCATCTACTACCGAACTCCGGTGACGACGAAGATAATGCAGCGGCTTCCGGTGACGCTTCTGCTCATGTTGTCGAGCTTCATCTTCGCGCTGGTCGTGGCGATTCCGCTCGGCATCATCTCCGCGAAACGGCGCAACAAGCCGACCGACCACGTCACGCGCATCGTTGCGCTCATCGGCGTCAGCACGCCCGACTTCTGGATCGGCCTGATGCTCATCATCGTCTTCGCCTATTACCTCGGTTGGTTCCCGGCAACGGGGCTGGTCGAACCGTGGCAGAAACCGAGCGCGGTCGAGGGTGCGTCTACGCAACTCGGCGTCTTCTGGCAGACGTTCATGCACCTGTTGCTCCCGGCGATAACGCTCGGCACGCTCCAAATGGCCGCGATCATGCGTATCGAGCGCTCCTCGATGCTCGAAGTGCTCCAACAGGAGTACGTGAAGCTGGCGCGCGCCTACGGCGTCGCGGAACGAAAGATCGTGCGAAAACACGCGTTTCGGAACGCCCAACTGCCGGTCATCACGGTCGTCGGGTTGCAACTCACCGCCGCGCTCGGCGGGGCGGTGCTGACCGAGACGGTGTTCAACATCAACGGAATGGGACGGCTCATCATCACGGCGATCAACAATCAGGACTACCCGCTGGTCATGGGAACGACGATCTTCTTCGGCTTGACGTTCGTCGTCGGCGTCGTCATTACCGACATTTCCTACGCGTACATCGACCCGCGAGTGAGTTACGACGAGGTGGACTAAAATGGGAACTGGAGAAGCAAATTCGACGGACGTTCGAAACGCCAACGCGACCGACCGAGGGGAAGCGAAAGTCGAGGCAAACGTCGGATGGCGCTATGCGCTCGAACAGGTCCGGCGGGACACCACCGCGAGGATCGGCCTCTACATCATTGGGTTCATCGTCGTCCTCGCGGTGTTCGCGTGGATCGACGCGAAACTGTTCGACTACGCCATCGTGAGCAGTTTCTGGCACAACCCGGTGAACGATCCGACGAACGCCAAGATCCTGCGCCCTCCGGCGATGACGAGCAACACGTTCGGGAAGGGGCTGTGGGAGTACCCGCTCGGGACGGACCACCGCGGCCGGGACATCCTCGTTCGACTCGTCTACGGTTCGCGCATCGCCATGCAGGTCGGCATCATCTCGACCGGTTTCGGACTCATCTGCGGGACGATACTCGGCGCGGTCGCGGGGTATCACGGCGGATGGATCGACGACGTACTGATGCGGCTGGCTGAAACGCTGTACGCGATTCCGTTCCTCGTGCTGGTCATCGCGTTCATGGCCGCGTTCGGCCGCGACCTGACCTTCGCGATGATCGGTGTTGGCATCACCACGATTCCCGTCTTCGCCCGCCTCATCCGTTCGCGGGTCGTGAGTGTGCGCGAGGAAGAATACATCGAAGCGGCGAGGGCGGCGGGAGTGCGCGACCGGAATATCATCCTGCGTCACGTCATCCCGAACAGCTTCGCGCCGGTTCTCGTCCAAGCTACGTTGCAGGTCGGCATCAGCATCCTCATCGTCGCTGGCCTCTCGTTCCTCGGGTTCGGGGCACAGCCACCGACGCCCTCGTGGGGACAGATGCTCAGCCAATCTCGGGGTTACATGCTACCCGACCCGTGGTTCAGCCTCTGGCCGGGACTGGCCATCCTCGTCACCGTGATGGGGTTCAACCTGCTCGGCGACGGCCTGCGGGACGCACTCGACCCGCGAATCAACAACTGACGGAGACGAACAATGACTGATACACTGTTACACATCGATAACCTGAAGACACAGTTCTTCACCGAGGAGGGCGTCGTCCGTGCGGTGGACGGCATCTCCTTCGACGTAAAGGAGGGCGAAATCGTCGGTCTCGTGGGCGAATCCGGGGCCGGGAAGAGCGTCGCCGCACAGAGCATCCTCCGACTAGTGGAATCGCCGGGCGAAATCGTCGGCGGGGAAGTCCGCTTCCGGGACGAACTGCTGTTCGGCGTCGAGGAGGGACCGGATGGCGAGATGCGGGAACGCGAGGAGATGCTGTCGAACGAAGAGATGCGGAAGCGAATTCGCGGCACCGAAATCGCCATCATCTTCCAGGACCCGATGGAGAGCCTGAATCCCGTCTTCACCGTCGGGAGCCAACTCCGGGAGTTCATCGAAATCAACCGGGACCTCTCCAAATCGGACGCCAAAGAGGAGGCTATCAGCATGCTTCGGGAAGTGGGCATCCCGGAGCCAGTCGAACGCTACGACAACTATCCGCACCAGTTCTCGGGTGGGATGCGCCAGCGCGTGCTCATCGCGATGGCGCTCGCGTGCGAACCGAGCCTGATCATCGCCGACGAACCGACGACGGCGCTGGACGTGACCGTCGAGGGCCAGATTCTCTCGTTGGTCAACGACCTGCAGGCCAAATACGACACGAGTTTCATCTGGGTGACTCACGACATGGGCGTCGTCGCGGAGTTGTGCGACCGGGTGAACGTGATGTACCTCGGAGAAATCGTCGAGCAGGCCACCGTGGACGACTTGTTCCACGACACCAAACATCCCTACACGCGGGCGCTGTTGGATTCGATGCCGCGTCCCGACCAGACCGTCGATGAACTGACGCCGATTCGGGGCGTCATGCCGGAAGCCATCGACCCGCCTCGTGGCTGTCGATTCCACACGCGCTGTCCGGACGCCCGCGAGGTCTGCACCCAAGTCCATCCGGAGTGCAAGGAACTCGCGGAGGCGGGCGAACGCTCGCACAAGGCGGCCTGCGTGAAACACGACGCGTTCGACGTGGGCTACGAGTTCAGCGACCCCATCGAGATTCGAGCCACGACGGGCATCACCGACGACATCGTGACGGATGCGCAGGGGGACGACTGAGATGAGTGACACCATGTCGACGGGAGAACTGGCCGACGAGGACACGAGAGCGGGCGAGACCATCCTCGAAGTGGACGGTCTCACGAAACACTTCTCCGACAGCGGCGGCTTCCTGTCCGGCCTGTTCGGCGAGCAAAAGCCGGTTCGCGCCGTCGAGGACGTCTCCTTTTCGATTCGGAAGGGCGAGACGCTCGGCTTGGTCGGCGAATCGGGCTGTGGGAAAAGCACGCTCGCACGGGCCATCCTCCGCCTCGTGGAGCCGACGGACGGGACGGTGTACTTCAAGGGTGAGAACCTGACCACACTGGGCGGTGAGGACCTGCGCGCCCAGCGCAGGGACGTGCAGATGATCTTCCAGGACCCGCAGTCCTCACTGGATCCGCGGATGAAAATCGGTCCCATCGTGGAGGAACCGATGAAGGCCCACGGGCTGTACGACGCTGACGGACGGGAGCAGCGAGCCCGTGAACTGCTGGAGAAGGTCGGACTGGACCCGCAGCACTACAACCGCCACCCGCACGCCTTCTCGGGTGGGCAACGTCAACGGGTGAACTTGGCGCGTGCGCTGAGCGTGAATCCGGACTTCATCGTCTGTGACGAACCCGTGACGGCGCTCGACGTCTCGATTCAGGCCCAAGTGCTCAACACGATGCGCTCGCTGCAGGACGAGT